>JBKPKC010000111.1:0-2466 GCA_046765595.1 Nitrospirota bacterium | reverse complement strand
GGCGCCCTCAAAAATCGCCGGGACATTTGGATCTTCGAGTAGTCTAGCGGTGTGAGCCACCGCGGCGTCGCGAGAACGAACGGCAGGAAGCACGAGCACCCCTCCCGGAAATCGTCGTCGGGCCAGAAGACCGATCTCCGTACCCATGGTCAGAAGAGCCTGTGTTGAAGGATCCGGCGGCTCGGCAAGTTCAGGTTGAGTGGTTTCGAGGTAGAGGCGTTTATGACATTGCAATCCGGAAAGGAATTTCGACTTCGACAAGCGCGAGGGGCTCGGCCGGACATGCTCTTCCGAATCGAGATTCCTCATGGCCGCTGACCCTAATCGATGCCCGCCTCATTTGTCCAGGCCGCCTCGTTTGCCTTCTGTTAGGATGGGACCTGATGGCGAATGGGGTCTCCCAAATCCGGCGCTCGGTCATGGTCTTGGCGCTTCCCGTGACCGTCAGCAGCCTGCTCCAGCGCACGGAAGGGATCGTCGCGGTCTTTCTGGTCGGCGGGCTTGGCGCCATTCCCATTGCGGCGGTCGGATTGGGCCAGCTGCTGGCCTTCATCGCCACGACGCTGGTGTCGGGGCTTTCGGTCGGCACGAATGTGATCGTGGCCCAGTTGTGGGGAGCGCGCCGGCGGCGGGACGCCGGTCAAGCCGCACGGCATTTTCTCGGGCTTTCGATTATTGTCTCTCTCTTCCTGATGACGGCCGGATTGCTGTTCAATCGCTTTGCGATGCAGACTCTCGGCGCGGCACCCGACGTCATCGAGCTCTCGCTTCCCTATTCGACGCTGATCTTTCTCGTTATACCCTTCACAGTGCTGCTTCAAGTGTTGTCGTCAATCCTTCAGGGCACCGGCGACACGAGAACCCCGATGTACGCGATGATCGTCGTGAACCTCCTGCACGTGGCCATTGCCTATCCGTTGATTTATGGACGTTGGGGCCTGCCGTCGCTCGGCGTCCAGGGCGCGGCCATTGCGGTGGGGATGGCCGAGGCGGTCGGCGCGTGCTTTCTGGCGGTCCGCTGCCTGCCGTTGTTGCATCGCTCGCCTCAGATCCGTTTCGATCTACTCCGCACGATCTGGCAGGTCGGCGCTCCCGTGTCCGGCGAGCGCATCGTGCAGCAGGCAGGCATCCTCGCCTATACCAAGATCGTTCTCATGTATGGGACCGTCTCCTACGCCGCCCATCAGGTCGGCTTGTCGATCGAATCGCTCTCTTTTCTGCCCGGCTATGGATTCGCTATCGCTGCCGCCACCATGGTGGGACAGAGCATCGGTGCGGGAAAGTACACCAGAGCAAAGCTTGAAAACTGGGAAGCCAACCGACTGGCGACCGTCATCATGTCGATGATGGGAATCGTGTTCTTCTTTTTTCCCTATGCCCTCCTGCGCGCCTTTACGAGCGACGAATCGGTGATCGAATTGGGCACGCTCTTTTTGAAGATCGTGGCGCTGCTTCAGATTCCTCTGGCGCTGACGATGGTGTTGGCCGGTTCTCTTCGGGGGGCGGGCGACACGCACTTCATCATGGTCGCCACGACCATCGGTATGTGGTTCGTCCGGGTTCCAATTGCCTTGATTGCAGGCGTGTGGCTGCACATGGGCGTCTTCTACGTCTGGCTGGCGATGATTGCGGACTGGACACTCCGGATGGCGTTGATGCTGTGGCGCTATCGGTCGGAGCGGTGGCGGGCGATCCAGGTCATCAGATAGGCCTGGTGAGAGCGCGTCCCGGGGTTTCGATTGCACAGCAATCGGCGGGACGGCGGGTGAAGCATTCGCAGCGTGGGCCGGTGGAATAGAATCCTTTTCAAGATGCTGTTAGCCCGTGCATTCCGGGGGTCGCTCGGAAGGTCTCGTATCTTTTCCGGCCCCGACCCGTACCTCAATCCGACTCACCCCTTTTACGTTAGCGCACAGATCGCCAAGGCCCGGTGTCACCAACCGAAACGGCCCGCCTTTTCCCTCGGGCAGCGGCCCGCCGTCCAATTCATAGAGCAATAATCCGAACTCCTTCGCTTGGGCCAGGGTCAGGGTCGCGGCGTAGCGGCCGTCACCGGAATGGAAGGTCACGTGGTCGGCATCGATCTTGAGCGCCGGGAGGTCCAACAAGCCCTTCAGTGTAATGGCACGGCCACGCAAGCTCGGCATCATCGTGCTCACGTCGTCGATCTGATGTTCGCTCGGCAATTGCTTGATTGCCGTCCGGTCCAGTGAGACTGGCTGCACAACCGCTCCGTCGATTGCCACGGTACCCGGACCCCCTCGCGGCTTTTCGGTGAGCGTCTTGATCATTGCCGTGAGCGCTTCGTTCACAGGCGTCGGAATACCCAAAACCCGTCCTTGATCCACGATGTAGCCGTTCAGGTTTCGGATTTCCGTCGGCCGTCCGGCTTTCCAATCATCGTACATGGACTGTCTCTTATACACATCTGACGCTGCCGACGATCTGCTTCAAGTGTAGTTCTCG
>JBKPKC010000110.1:0-2533 GCA_046765595.1 Nitrospirota bacterium | reverse complement strand
ATCAGGAGATCCGCGACGCCAAAAAAGCCGCCGAGAGCGCCAAGGCCGAAGCCAGATCCGCGGCCGACCAGTTGGAGCATCAGCTGGTGCAGGCGCGCAAACTGACGGCGGACATCAAGAAGACGGCCCTCGAGCAAGCGGCACAGAACATTCATATCGAACAAAAGGGCGCCCAGTATGAAGATCTGCCGCGGCCTTTGAACGCGGTCACCAAGACCGTGGAGGAAGCGCTCGCCCGCAACGGCTATCAGGTGAAGGTCAGTATCAAGGCCGATCAAAAAGCCGTCATCGTGACGGACCGCAAGGTCTCTAATCCCGTGTCGTTGGAAGTGGCCGGCTTCAGGAATCAGTACGTGATCGCGGTCCAAGCCCAACCCACGAACGTCACCCGTCTGAGCGTGAAGGCTGAATTCGAAAAACTGGCGCAAGGCGGACGGATCTTGAGCGTCAGCGCGGAAGAGACGGCGGAAATCGAACGCCGTCTGATCGGGGAAGTCAGCAAGGCCCTCGCCGCCCCCGCAAAAACCTGATGTCCAGCCTCCTCGGGGCCGCCCTCCTCGCCTTCCTGCTCATGCCCGTGAGCCGGACGGAGGGCGCCAACGGCCCGACCCCTTCGCCGGAACTGGCCCGCCACCTCGCCGGTATCGCCGCGCTCGCACAGTCCGCTCCGATGATCGACATTCTCGCAGGCGACTTCACACTCGGCAGCAAGCGGATCGACGACGATCCGTACGGGCTTTGGACGCAGTTCGATGACACAGAGCTTCCCCAGCAACGCGTGTGGCTCGACGCGTTCGCGATCGACCGTGACGAGGTCAGCCTCGGAGAGTATCTCGCGCACCTCGCCCGACACAAACTGTATCCTCCTGAAGAGCTGCAAAAATTGATCTGGCACGTGATCACGGTGCATTCGGTCTCGGACCGGACGCTGTCGCGCTGGCCGGCCCTGTACGTCACATGGCAGGAGGCGGTAGCGTTTTGCACCGCCCGGGAAAAGCGCTTGCCAACCGAAGCGGAATGGGAAAAAGCCGCACGCGGCCCGAACGGCTCCCTCTTTCCATGGGGAGACAGCGCTCCTGACAGCGAACGGGCGATGTTCGGCCAGCACCACGTGCATGAAATTCCGATCCTCGCCGCGGTGGATTCACATGCCGCCGGTCGCAGCCCCTATGGCATCCATCATATGGCCGGCAACGTGGCCGAGTGGGTGCACGATTGGTTCGGATTGGATTACTACGCCTACATGCCAGGGAAGAATCCGGCGGGTCCGGCCGGCGGTCGGTACAGGAGCGTCAGAGGTGGCTCATGGAAGAGCAAAATGATCATGCTTCGCACCGCCACACGAAGCGGGTTCGCTCCCGACCAGCGGTCTGCCACCATCGGCTTTCGCTGCGCGCAGTCGACCGTCACGAAGTAAGCGGCCTGCCCGCGTGAGGATCGCAAAATGCCGGTTCGCTTGGTCGATACCGTCGGCCGTGATAGCTTTGGTCTGGGAGAATACCGATGCGTTCATTGTCGACTTCCAGAAGCCGCATGGCGCTTATCGGCTTCATCGTCGCGCTGGCGACGCTGGTCGGATGCGCCACCTTCACCGGAGATCCACCGGCCCCATCTGTGGGCGGACGGAGCTGCTGCAAATCGGTGGACGCGTCGTCGCGGCGTGCGGCCATCGTACAGACGGCCTCGAAACTCGTCGGAGCGACCACCATTCAGACGAACGGGAAACGGATCGCCTATGACTGCGCCGGCGTCACCCGCGCCGTCTACCTCGCGCACGGCATCGATCTCTACGGCAGCGGTTCGCCCGACCCCAAAGCCAACGGCGTCCGGTTGATCCACCATCACATCAGCCGGCACGGTACGTTTCACGAGGGACCCGTCGTGCGGCCGGGAGACCTGGTCTTCTTCCACAATACCTGGGATTACAACCGCGATGGCCTTGCGAACGACCCCCTGACCCACGTGGGTATCGTGGAACGCCAGGAAGGAGACGGCACGGTGGTGTTCATCAGCCGAGTCGCCGGAGCTATCGAGCGGTACCGGATGAACCTCGCACTGCCCCATGTCCATCGGACAGCCGAGGGGCGTGTGCTCAACGACTATATCCGCCGGAATGACCTGGCCGATTCGCCCAATACCGCCTATCTGACCGGCGAGTTATTTGCCGCGTTCGGCAGTCAGACGGGCCTCTAGCCGCCTCCTCACGCGCCGATCAAGCAATTTTGCATAATCGCGCTATACTTTGGATCGTCAGCTTATCGGAAATCGTTGTTCGATCCGATCCAAGGAGGAGTTATGGCGAAGACAGCACTCTATTGCAGTGAATGCTATAACAAGGTGGGGCGCGTCGAGGACGCGCAGGTGAAGGCGGCCGAAGCCTCAGGACAAACGCCGATGACGGGTCAAGGCACGTGCTGCAAGTGCAATAAGGCCACCGTCGTCGTCTATTACGAATCTGTCTCTTATACACATCTCCGAGCCCACGAGACATTCGGTACAATCTCGTTTTCCGGGTTGTGCTTGAAAATGGGGG
>JBKPKC010000109.1:0-11979 GCA_046765595.1 Nitrospirota bacterium | reverse complement strand
ACAGTCCAGCCCAACACCGCCCACCCGGCCATAAAGGCCGCGCCTCCCAGCGGTGTCAGGGCGCCTATCCATCGGATGCCGCTCAAAGAAAGTACGTAGAGGCTCCCGGAAAACAGCGCGATGCCGGTGGCAAACAACCAGCCGACTGCACCGACGCGGAGCCGGGGGTCTCGTCCGCCGATGCATGCCACCATGCAAAGCGCGAGCGCATGGTACATCTGATAACGCACGGCGGTTTCAAAGACAGCCAGCATTGTGGCGTCCAACACCGGGTTCAACAGATGCGCGCCGAAGGCGCCGGCGGCAACGGCGGTGCCCGCAAACGCCGCACCACATACGATCATTCCGCGGCTGTTCATGACGGCCATGATCCCTCCTTCTGCCCTGACAGCCCGGTATTCCCCCTCCTCTGGAGGGATAGCCAGACCGGCAGCTTTGCACTACTCTGTCTTTCACGATGCCAATAGGAAAAGCGCAAGCCTGCTGGACCATTCCCAATCTCACGATCGACTGCATGCTCGCGAGAGTGCATCGACAGCTCGAGGCCGATGGGTGCGTCTTGAAAATCAACGAATCGAGCTCGCAGGTGGCCGCCCCCGATCAACTGACCCCCGGCGACTTCATTAAGGTTCGGTTGTGGCTGGACGACGGGGGTGCGTGCATCAACATCGGGCTGGCTGAAGTCCGGCAGGTTCAAAACCACTGGATCACCGTGGAGGTCATTCACGTGAGCCGGCACGAGCGAGCCAGGTTGCAGCAGTACGTTGCCTCGCGCCACTCAGTTCCCGCCGACAAGCCCGTATTCCTCGATCACCTCGTCATCCGCGCCTGACCGAGGCATTCCCACAGACGGCCCAAGTGGATTTCCCGACGATAGGGGTGCCGGCCCATTTCAGGTAGTGTCAGCTCAGTCTCGGTGCTGACGAATGGTGCAGGAGACGGGGATCGAACCCGTACTCCCCTTTCGGGGAACAGGATTTTAAGTCCTGTGCGTATGCCAGTTTCGCCACTCCTGCATGACCGGCTGCCGAGAGCGAGTTGTCGAGTGTAAACGCGGCCTCAGACGTTGATTGGTGCGCCCATGATCCTCGGGAAGTGAGCAGGGACTCTAGCATCGAGGTATAGGACGGTCAAGGCAGGACGCGCGCAATCAGCCTGCAGCCGTTGCGGCGACAGACTGAATGCGCGGCAGAAGAAGGCCGCGTCCCAGTGAACCAGTCATTGAGCTCACGCGGGGCGCAGGAAGCCTGGCGACTTAGACCGCTTCAACCAAGGGGCGCTTCGTGCGATCCATGACTTCCTTCACTCCGGATTGGACGGCACGGCTCCAGCGGGTTGCTTGCAGTTGCGCCTTCTTGGCATACCGGGCGATCTCACGACGGGTCTCCGTTCCGGTCTGTGGCGCAAAGAGCAGACCGATGCCTGCGCCCACCACGGCGCTTCCCGCCACTAAGGCGGCCCAACGAGCAGCCTGCTTCGTTTCGTTCGACATGACAACCTCCCTTCGAACCGCTAAGGTGGATGAATGATGCGAACTCATACTCCTGCTCATCGCCTCAGCATCAAGCGTGCCATGCGCGGAAGATGGACATTGATGCAAAAACCGCCCGCTGCTGTCCCTCACGATTAAGACCGGTTAATTTACGGTCGCCTTTTTCTCACAGCCCGCAACACAGTCGTGCGAGAAAACCAACAAGAGAGAGCATAAACCGGCATTCATTCCGGCGTCGAAGGCGGAAATCATGCGCGGGTCAGACTTGCATTGAATGGAGGTGTCACTTATCATCCAGCCAGACCGCCACATGAGGCAAGAATGAGTTGGCTCGGGGCCATTCCCTACCCCCATTTCAATCCCGTGTTTTTCGAGCTGGGTCCTCTGCAGTTCCGGTGGTACGGGCTGATGTACCTCATCGGGCTGAGCGCCGCCTATTTGCTCATCACACGGAAGGTCCGTGAAAAAGGGCTGCCGATCTCAAGGGATCAGATTTACGACATGGTCGTCTGGGCCGCGTTGGGCGTCTTCATCGGCGGCCGGCTCGGCTACACCCTCTTCTACAATTTTTCCTATTATGTGCAGCATCCGATGAAGTTTTTTGCCGTGTGGGAGGGCGGCATGTCGTTTCACGGCGGATTGCTGGGGACGATCGTGTCGCTCATCTGGTTCAGCAGGCGGCAGGGAATCCCCATCTACACCATTGCGGACCTTGCCGCCTCGGTGACGCCGATCGGATTGGGTTTCGGGCGTCTGGGAAACTTCATCAATGGCGAACTGTATGGACGGCCCGCGGACGTCGATTGGTGCATGGTCTTCCCGGCCGGAGGCCCGGCCTGCCGGCATCCGTCCCAATTATACGAGGCCAGTCTCGAAGGCCTGTTGCTGTTTACGGTGTTGTGGCTGATTGGAAGGCGTCCAACCCCGCCGGGGACGATCTTTTGGAGCTTTTTGACCGGCTATGGCCTCTGCCGCATCGTAGTGGAGTTGTTCCGCGAGCCGGACGCGCACATCGGCTTTATCTTCGGATCGTTGTCGATGGGGCAGTTGCTGTCCCTCCCCATGATCGTCATCGGTATCTTCATGCTCACCTTAGGGTATCAGCGTCAGGCACTCACTCAGCGACGAAATCCCTCGTTCAAGCCGCAATAACCGCGGTTTGCCCGGGAAATGAGATCCGGGGCTCCTTTCCGCTGTCAGGCTCCTGCAAAAAATATGGTTTTGTCACCTAGGTGGCAGACTGCGTATTCCCGGATACAAGATACTGCGCCGCTGATATACGGACGCGGGGAGCCATGGAAGAGCTGGAAATCTCGGCCAGGAAGAACAGGATCCTGAACACGCTTCCAAAGACCGACCTTCATCAGTTGTTGCCCCTGATGGAGCGCGTCCCCTTGTTTTCCCGCCAAGTGCTGGATCGCCCCGGTGCGCCGACCGAGTATGTCCATTTTCCGCTGGACGCCGTCCTGTCGTTGATCGCATCGACGCAGGAAGGGGAAACGGTTGAAGTGGCGACCGTCGGCAATGAAGGCGCCACAGGAATGATCGCCATGCTGAGCGGTTCGCGAATGCGTGCCCAGCAGGGAGCGCTCGTCAAGGTCAGCACGCTCATCCCAGGCTCGATCATCCGGGTCAGGGTAGATGCTTTCGAGGCGGCCGTCGAGAGAAGCGGTGATGTGAACCGGTGCGTCCTACGCTATCTGAACGTGTTGTTCACCCAGTTGGTGCTGTCCGCCAGTTGTAACCGGCTGCATTCGCTCGAGCAGCGATGCGCGAGGTGGCTCCTCGCCTGCCGGGACCGGAGCCAAGCCGACGAGGTTGCGGTGACTCAGGAGCTGCTGGCGGAAATGCTCGGCGTCCGGCGTCAGAGCGTCGATCATGTGTTGGGTGAACTCGAGTCGAAGCACATGATCGAATGTCTGCGTGGATCCATTCGGCTCAATGACGCCCCGAGCCTGGCTTCGGTGTCGTGTGAATGCTATCACCTCGCCAAGGAACGCCTGGAGAATTTCCTAGCATGATTCCCGTCGATGCTCAGTAATCCCCCTATCGCCCTTTCAGTGAAACTCCGGCTTCGCCTCTCAGCCCCCCTTTCGTAAGATCAAAGGACGGAGGCTGTGATGAGAGGGCTCGCACATGACGTCGCAGAAATCGAGCATCTCTGCAGCAGGCATCGCCTGTTGTCCCCCCTTACGGGAAAAGACCGGCGAAGGATGGCGGCGAAGATGCGTCTCGTCACGCTGACGCCGCTGCACCATCTCTACGAAGTCAGCGGTGTCATCACGGACGTGTTCTTCCCATTGTCGGCCGTGTTGTTCTTCCTCGGCACCACCGTGGAGGGCCACGTCGTCGAAGTGGGACAAATCGGTTCGGAAGGCATTGCGGGTGTCGAGGTGGCGATGCGCACACAGTTCGCTGGGATGTCGCTGATGACAGCGGCCATCGAGGTGCCTGGCGTCGCCCTGCGGATGAGGGCCGACGATTTCGCCGACGAAGTCGACCGCCATGCGTCGGTCAACCGGTGCGTGCGGCAGTATATCGGGTTCTTTCTCGCCCAATTGCAATTTCTGATCGCCTGCAATCGCCATCACGCCGTTGAGCAGCGCGGCGCCCGGTGGCTCTTGTCGCTTCAGGACCGCACCGGCTCCCGCGACATGGCCCTTACCCAACAGCACTTCGCCGATATGCTCGGCGTCACCCGGCAAACCGCCGAAAAGCTCCTGATGGATTTCGCGGACGGCAGCATCTTGGATAACCGCCGAGGAGCGGTCACGATCAAGAGCCGGTCGAAACTCCTCGACCGCGCCTGCGCCTGTTATCAGATGATTGCCAAGCGATTGAAAGGTCTCTTCGCCGCGTAGAGATCGGACGCGCAACCCCGGAGGAAAGCGGCTAATAAGGCATGTCGTCGTCCCCCAGGCCGACGTGATGGCCGAGTTCATGCACGACCGTGTCGCGGATCTCCTTCCGCACTTCCTCGGCAGTTTCGCACAGGCGGAGAATCGGTCCTCGGTAAATCGCGATGCGCGGAGGCGGTTGTCCGCCGCTCTGGAAAAAGGAATCCTCGGCGAGGGACAGGCCTTGGTACAGTCCCAACAGATCGTCAGGCGACTCAAGGTCCAGATCTTCGAGCACTTCTGGGGGAGGTTCTTCTTCGACGACGACGGACACGTCGCGGGCCAGCCGCGCGTACTGGGAAGGGAGATCGGCCAGCGCCTGCTCGACGAGTGCGCCGAACTCCTCCGGAGAGAACCGTCTTCGATGCTTCGGCACCATTAGTAGGCTCGCCCGCTCGGGTCCTGGTACGATTTCTTCTCGATGTTGTGATTGAACCCTCCGCTGTGTTGGCGCAGCGGCGGGGAATCCCAAATCACCTTGTTGCCCGGCGCCAGATTGGCCGCCTCGATGTAGTGCTTCCTGGCTTCGGCTTGCTGGCCGGAGCGATCGAGCGTGAGCGCCAGGTTGTAGTGGGCTTCCGCCGATGCGGCATCGACGGCCAACGCCTGCCGGAACGCTTCTTCCGCGCCGGCGAAATCGCGGGACGTGAATAGAGCGTTACCGTTCTCGATCTGTGTCGCGGCGGCGGGCTTGGTGCCGGCGGGAGGTGGCAAGACGGTGCCAATCTTGGCGGACTGATTGGAACAGCTCAGCGCGAGGAAGCAGAGGGCACTCATCAACACGTTACGCATTGCCACCTCCTTAGGTGAAACGCGAGACGGCCTCGTCAGAGATCGACGCTGACGCCGGCTCGGAGAAATATGAACTGGAACGGCACCCTGGAGAGACCGAGGCAGCGGACCGCGGCCTCCCGATAGATCGCCGCCTGACCGGCGTATACCCCGGCTCTCACCGGCGCTTCAGATGCCGTCGTCCAGTCGGTCTTATAGTCCGCAATCCGTATCTCGCCGTCAAGGCGGTAGATGACGTCGATGATCCCTTCCATCACTTGACCGTCAGACCACGGCATGATGAACGGCACTTCCCTCCCCAGGATGTCGGCCGATTTCAACCGACCGTAGGATGGAGAGGCGCCGAATGTCGTCAGGATTTCCGTGAGGATTTCAGTGACCGTTGACCGGAGATGATGGGTGTTAAAGGGAAGCACGTGATCGAGCGTGGGGCCGATCCGTTGCAGCAAGCCGCCGGCCGGCAATTTGAAATCCCATTCTTCCAGCAGGCGATGGGTCGCGACTCCGACCAATCGGCTCAGGTCGCGACTGACGCCGCGACGAGCGCGATCACCGTGTTCAGCCGAAACGGGTTCATGGAGCGCCGTGGGTGTGAGATGGGACTTTCCGGCTCGAACGGCGTTCCAACGAGCCGTTCGCTCCTGCCACAGTCGGGCCAGCGAGGATGCATCCACGGCCGGTCCTGCCTCGTCCGTTGCCGGCAATCGTCGGGGCCATTTTCGTGCGGGCGCGTAGACCAGCCGATGGGTCACCGAGCTGGCGCCGATTCTCACGCTCTTCGTGTCGGGGTTGCCGATCTCGCCATCGGCGATGTCCTCGAGCCATTTGAGCGCGGTTTCGCCGGCTGACCGCGACGTAAGTCCTCCGGACATCAGCAGGAGGTCCTTGGCCCGCGTCATGCCCACATAAAAGACGCGCCGCCGCTCGGCCTTTTCCCGTTCTGCCAGCTTCTCCTGCACCCTCGCGTACCCGAGCGTCTGATGCGGTCCGACTGCGAGTCCATAGGTGGCGGTCGACCAGTCGTAGACGACGGCCGGCCCGGTCTTCTCACGTCCGCTGCCTTGATGAAGGCCGGGAAGCACGACGATGGGAAATTCGAGGCCTTTGGCCTTGTGGATCGTAAGAATCTGCACCGCATCAGAGGCGTCCTCCGCCAAAGGACTTTCCGCCTCGTCCGGCTGCTCATCCAGCCTGGTCACCATCACGTCAATAAAACCGCTCAACGTGAGCCACGGTCTGTCGGCGAGCGAGGCGGCCGTCTGTTTGATCTTCATGAGATTTGCGACGGCCTGCTCGCCGTGCAGGCCCGCCGCCGCGAGTTCGAGGATCGGAAGCTGGTCAAACACGTGTTGAATGGCCTCATCCAGAGGCAGAGCGGCCATCATGTGATGCAATGTGGCGAGGCGGCGATAGAGATGCCGCACGGATTCGGCTCGAGGATGGATCCAGGGGGCGCCCGCTTGTTCCGCAACATAGTTGAACCAGCCGGCTTCGCGAAGCTCGTAGACCTCCCGGTCCGTCAACCCGCCCAGCGGCGATCGGAGCACGCCCAGGAGCGCGATGTGATCATGGGGATGGTCGAGCACGCGCAGCACGTTCATCAGGTCAATGACTTCCTGCCGGCGATAGAAATGTTTCTCGCCTTCGATTAGGTACGGGACGTTGTAGCGGCGGAGCGCATCCAGATACGCGTCGGCCTGTGTGAGCTTCCGGAACAGGAGGGCCACATGGCCCGCGCGCACATGGGGGCGCGTGAGCAGATCTTCCGAGAGCCAGCGTGCCAGAGCTTCGCCTTCCGCTCTAGCCGCGCCTGCCGCATCGAACGGTTCGTCACCCGGCGGCGGCGCAATGACTTGGAGTATGACCCCCGTGTCGCCGGCGCTTGGCTTCCGACGGGCGTCGCCGTGAAGGCGCACGTTGGCGGGCTGCACGAGGGGCTGCCGGAGAAAGAGTCGGTCGAACACCTCGTTGACCGGCTCGAGAATATTCGCATCGCTCCGGAAATTTGTCGTCAGACTATGGAGCGATCCCCCATCGGCAAGGACTTTGTCGACCACCAGGTCGAAGGCCTCCATGTCGGCCCGACGGAACGCATAAATTGACTGTTTGGGGTCGCCGACGATGAATAATTTCCCCGGTTCCAGGCTCATCTCGTGCCAGCTCCGCGACGAGCGCCCTGCTTTCTCGGCGAGCGCCAGCAGAATTTCGTACTGGACGGGATCCGTATCCTGAAATTCGTCGATCAGAATCGCGCGGTATTCCGCTTTGAGCCGCTCGCGGATGTCGGGATGATCCCACAGCAGGCGTCGCGCACGTGCCAAGAGTCCGTCGAACGAAATCCATCCGGTCCGGGCGAACGACACCTTCATGGTGGCGACAAATGGGGCGATAATAGTTAACAAATTGATGAAGTAATCATGGTTAAACAACAGGAATCGTTGGCATATCTTGACAATGCGTACCGCCTCAGTGAAGTCCGGTTGCTCCCAATCACTAATGGCGTCACCCGGATCTTTTCCCAGCCACTCGCGCGCCGCCGGATCGAGTTCATCGACGGTACGAGGCCCTTTGCTCCGGATGAGGCTCATCAGGGTGATCGCGCCTGCGAGCATCTGCTCAATCTTGCGCCGTTTCGGACGGTCGTGGGCGTTTAACAATGTCTGTGCGCGGTGTTGGATGCCGCCGATCCAATGGAGAAGCGCGTTGTCCGGCTCGATGCTGACCTGGTGGAACAAGGCGTCGACATCGATCAGCTCACTGGAGAGAGCGAATGCAAGGCCGCGAAGCTGCTCCAAGGTCGTCGAGTCGAGCAGCGTTCGCCATCGGCGATGCGCTGTGCCGTTGCGGCCGAGCTCGCGGTCGATCCAGACGTCCCACGCCAGACGGAAGGATTCCTCGAAGCGGAGGCCGTCGTCTTCCCGGAACGCGGGATCGACACCGGCCTCCAAGGGATAGAGGCGGAGCAGATGGGCGGCGAAGCTGTGCACGGTCCCGATCTGGGCCTTTTCCAAATCGTTGAGTGCGGCGGCGGCGCGCTCGACGACATCGTCTGCGGTGATGCCGTAACGTAGGCGGACGTCTTCGACCGTCACGGTCCCGGCATCGCACGGTTCAACTGTGTCCGTCGAAGCGCGAATCAGCATCGACAGCCGTTCGCGCAAACGGAGCTTCATTTCCGTCGCCGCTTTGTTGGTGTAGGTCAAGGCAATGGTCTGGGTGATCGAGAGCGGGTGAGGCTCCTTCATCAATAAGTGCGTCAGGCGGTTCACGAGCAGGGTGGTTTTTCCCGTGCCTGCTCCGGCGACGACGACAACGTTGCGGTCGAACGTCGTTTCCGCTGCTTGACGGGCGTGCCGATCGGACATCGGTGCCGCCTGCTTCATGGACTGACCCGCAGGGCTCGCAAGGCCGCCAACTCCTTCGATTCGACCGCTCGCTTGGCGCGCCACCATGTCGCCAGGTGTTCCCGACGGCAGGCGACGCGGAAGTCGCATGTCTCGCAGGAGGTCTCGGGAACGATGAAAAACTGCCCGCTCCGTATGCCGCCAATCAGCCTTCCTACGGTTTCGCGGAGCATGGTTCCTGTATCCGTGAGCCACACGGAAGTTTCAAAGGAGGCTCGCAAGACGGGACTCGGCCAACGAGGGGCGAGGAAAAGCAATTGAGCTTCACGCGGGGTGCCGTAGTCTGCCAGATGCAACTGGGTATAGAACGGTGGCTGAAGCCGATAACCGCAGACGGCCGATTGCGCCAGGTGACGATCTTCGACCGCGATCGACTTCCCGAGCTTCAGTTTGTAATCGATGATCCGAAGTGCTCCGGAATCCCGATGCCGGTCGAGGCGATCGATGCGCCCTCGGATTTTGAGCGGCGCCGAGCCCTGGCCGGGAACATTCGCGATGGCGCCTTCCGCCGCCAGTTCGAAGGCGACCGGAGCGAACGGCTCCTTGCCGTAGGCGCGGATGTCCTCACCGACGGCGGCAGTCATGACCTCGGCGATGCGGGCCTTCGCGATCTCCCACAATAAATAGTGCCCCGTTCGATGCCGCCGTTCGACGTCGGCGGAGGCTTCGTCGACGGCAGTGTCGAGGCAGACGCCGACCGTCTTGTCGTCGACCGGTTTTTCGGGCCATCCATTGGCCAACAGCAATTCATAGCACCGTCGCAAGGCCCCGTGGCAGAACGTCCCGAGCACACGTGCGTCGGGTTCGTCAGGGGCCGGCATGCGAACGGGCATGAGCTGCAACACGTCGGCGGCAAAATATCGGAAGGGACATCGGGCATATCGCTCGAGCGGAGTCGGCGCGCAGCCTTGCTCCGTGATTCGCGCCCAATGGGGATCAAGAGGCCCCGTCAACCCGTCGAACGCGGTCAATGACGGCTGCTCGTCCTCCGTCCGGGCCAGCGCTTCGATGCCGGCGCGAAACATGGCCGCCTCCCCTCCTGTGGCGTGAAGAAACTCGGTCGTGTCCCTTCCGACGACGGCCATCCATTGAGCCAGATCTATGGGCGGGAGGAATCGACTCATGGTCGGCCGTTGCCGTAGACGCTCGGTCATGCGACGTGGAACAACGTCCACGGTGGACGCCGGCATGCCGGGCTGACGCAAATCGGTCATGTACGGAGACGGCGCCAGCAGGCGCCCACCTTCATCGGCGCGCTGGAATGACAGAAAGAGACGACGGCCCGCAGCCTGGGTGAGCAGCGTGAACAGCAAGGCTTCCTCGTCATACCCCGGGAGCTTTTCGCCGACTTTGTACCCAAGCGTGGCTTCAAGGACGCGGCGGTGACGGTCGCGTAGAAACGGATCTTCACGAATGTAGCGGGGAAAAACCTTCTCGTTTAGACCCAGCAGGAACATCGCCTTGAAGGGCACACCCCGGGCGGCCATGGCGTCCAGCACCATCACACCGGGCGGCGAAGTCGTCTCGGCGGGAACGCTCGCCGATTCGAATGCATGCGTCAACAGTTCGGCAAAGGCTGCCCAACTCAATTCATCGTCGATTAAGGTCAACGCCTCGAGGCGTTCGAGTGTCCGGTCGATGGCCTCCCACAGCGGCTGACTCCTGCCCCCGTCGTCTTCCGCTCCAGTGTCGTCCGGCCGATGGAGGTGTGTTGCCGTCAGGCGACGGAAGGCTTCGAACAATGCCCCAAACGAACCGCGTTCCGGCAATTCGGCGTAAGAAACCAGCAATGGGGAGACGGTGTGCCAAAGCGACGTCATGACCTCGGGCGCAACCTCGAATGGGCCGAGGGCTCCGGCTTCCTCCCCGCCGCCGTCCAGTTCGAGTCCCGAAGGACAGGCCTGCTCCAGCCGCTTCCACTCATCAAGTCCATGAGTGATGTTCAGCGCCTCGACCACTGCTTGCCATTGTTCAGGCCGATAAACCGGGGAAAGCGCTCCAGCGTGGCGCTTCGGTCCGCGATAAAAGGGCGAGGTGACGACGTCGAGTACGGCCGTGCGGTAAAAGTCGGTGACCGGAAGTGCGGCTAAGGAGAGAAGCGTCTTGCACAGCGGATGGTGGATCAGCGGCCGCCGTCCGATCGCAGCCAAGGGGATGCGATGCCGGTCGAACATCGCATGCAGCAGGGTGCGATAGGGCTCCAGGGTCCGGGCGACCACGCCGATCTCATCAAAGCGATATCCGTGTGTTTCCACCAAATCCAAAATCGCTCGGCAGGCCACTGCCAGTTCTTCTTCCGGACCGATGACGCTGTGTATAGAAACTTCCGGCGGCGGGGAGCGGGCCGGCGTGAGGTCAATCGACGGCTCGATGCCGAGCAGTGGGTGAACGTGGCGATCGAAGAAGCGTTGCGCGAAGGCGTACGAAGGCTCGGAGCCGAGCGGAAAGAACAGGGTCGTCGGAATTCTGGCAGCCACCTCTTGAAACAGGGACAGCTGCACCTGCGTGAGATCGTAAAAGCCGTAATAATAGATCCGACTCAGCGCGGCGAGAAAGGGAGAAGCACGGACTGCCGGGAGAAGCGCTTGGGCCAGATCATCCGCCGATCCGGCATGCAGAGCCGTGCGGGTTTCCTCGACGGCGGCATACAGGGAGAAGAGCGCACGGAGCCATTCCTGATCCTCTTGTCCGAAGCAGCCCTCGTTGAGCGCCTGGAGCGCCGTGCCGGGATCCACTCCTCCATCCTTCAAGTCGCGAATTGTCGACCAGAGCGCCGCCGATGTGCCGATCGAATGTCCGAGCTGACGGAACGCCGGGAATTCACCCATGCGCCGCTCGGCCAGGTGACGAATGAGGTATTGGAAGAACAGGTCGTCGACGATACGGAATGCCTGTTCTCCATCCGTGCGGCGGCGCTCCTCGTCCAAGCGAAGTGCAAACTGATGAAAGGTAAACAGATGAACGTTCAGGAGCGACAGCCGATGGTCGACGGCCAACAGCCGGCGAAGACGATCGAGTATCGGTTTTGAAGGAACGACGACGGCGACGCCGGCCCAGGCGTCGCCGGCTTTGAGCTGCTGGACCTGTTCGACGAACGCGGATTCGAGGGAAGGATGGAATCGGCCGCTGACAACCTTAAGCATCTAGCGAAAAGTGTGAAAACGTCCCTGCGTCCTGAAGAGCGGTTGACGCATGTTGATCACAGCCCTCCTTGTCCAAGAGGACTCTTCAGCCCGTCTCCGGACCGAGAAGCTCCCCATTGCAATCCACACAGGCCCAATCACCGTCGATGAAGGACATGGGATCGCCGCAAATCGGACAATCCGGAGGCGGTCCCTTGTCGATGCGAGGAAGGATGGGTAGTTCGATATCGTATTCGTCCATCGTTCAGGCC
>JBKPKC010000108.1:0-3675 GCA_046765595.1 Nitrospirota bacterium | reverse complement strand
GGTCATACAAGGAACGATCGGGCAAATGGAGGAATGGTACCTCGTTCGGTCTGAATGACCTCGAGGCACTGCTCAGCGTCGCGTATGAAGCGAAGGAGTGGATCGCCGCTCACGGCTTGAAGCGCTGAACCGCTTCAATGGGAAGCCTTCGGTCCTCCGGAGGCTTCTCAACTCTTAAGATTGGTAGCAGACAGGTAGCGGAATCTATAACTGATTCTCGGATAGAGAAATTCTCAGGATAGAGCGAACCAATCAATTAGCCCGCATACGCAAAGATTAGTCACCTACAGACCGTAGTGCCCTGCGGCTTCCGGCTGATATAGAATCTCCTCAATCCGCAACTTCGTGATGCCACCCGGCACATGCCATTCCACCGAATCGCCCGCCCGGTATCCGAGTATAGCTGTGCCGATTGGGGCCAAAATGGAAATCTTCCGTTCCTCGAGATTGGCCTCAGATGGAAATACAAGCGTCCACACCTTCTCATCATTCGTGTCCAAATCTTTGAGGCGGACGTGCGAGTTCATCGTAACCACATCGTGAGGCACCGCCGTCGGCTCCACGATCTGTGCACGGTCCAACTCATTCTGCAAGCTTTCCAATAACTGACGGTCCCGTTCCGCAAAACTGATCCCGACTTGAAGGAGTTTTCTCAGTCGAACGAGGTCATATTTTGTGATATAAATATCTCGTGGTTCCATAGTCTCTCCATCGTTGGTCAGTCACATATCTGAGATCTGTGTGTCCAATGTTTTAGAATGCTTTGTGAATCGAAGGTCAGCGTATAGTCATCGCACCACCAGACTCCCACCATTGTCCAAGCATTATTACCTCCTTCCACACGTTCCCGGACGCGGTACGTCCAAACAGCTTCCTGATTTTTATTAGAGGTGATTCGAAGCGGTTCACCAAGATGCTGTCGGACTTCCTCCTGTGTGGCCCGACCTGCAGCCGACAAGAGGTAGTGCATTTCCTTTGCGAGGAAAAGAACGCAACCAACATCGAGTAATGTCAAACTGTATACCATCGTATGAATTAAGATTCTTCTCATGCAGCCTTCACTAGATCACCTCGTTTAATACGAGCAGCTAATTCCCTGTACATTTGCTCATCCGCTGCGCTATGCACCAATGTGATCGTTCTTTTGCGTGAGAGGCGCGCAAGTTCCTTGAGCTCTTGTTTCATCCCTTCCGTCTGGGTCTACCAACGGCGCGCCGGCCGTGTGCGTTGACAGCGAAGCCACGGCTATCTTCCTGCCGCTCTGTCCGGTATGGAATACCAACTGATTTGTAGCGCCAATTTGACCAACCGTGCTTGAGTCCCACTGTGGGAACTTCTGGCCTGTTCATGAAAATCTCCTTGTTGGCTGTGAACAATCTTTCTGTGGTGCTATTTTCCGCTCGTACTCGTCCCCTCAGAAAACATTAGGGCACCAATAGGAATGTTTCGTGAAGAGAGGGTGAAGATTTTATTTGGATAAACGGCGTGCAGGATGCGCACTACAGAATATTCCAGTTAGCCCCCGAGTCGTGATAACTCCTGACAACGGCTGAGGAGGCTGGTGATAAGACAGACTATCTAACGCATCGAAACCTGTCGTTGATAAATGAGATCTTACACTTCCGTACGCCCCACGAAACGAAGAAGCTCGCGGGGATCCGGATAGATACGCGGATTCAGACGAGGAGGCTTAGGCTTACCCTCAGAAGATCCTTTTTCGACAACCATCTATCCCAAGTCTGATACATCTGGAGTACAGGACACTCTCCACACTTATGCGCATTGTTCAGCCTGAATCGGTCTATAATCGAGCACCGACGGTTACGGATCAATGCCCATCCCCACGCCAAGTCCAATCCTCGCTCGCAGAAGATCATGACGCTTGACTGAGAAAAGGACCTTGCCGTCCTTTTCGACGGGCAGACTAAGCACATGATGTTCCTCCATCATCTCGGCGGCCTTAGTAATCGGCGTGCTCTCCGTCACGGTGAGGCGAACCTTCCGCATAATGTCCTTGGCTTGCGCCTTGTTCAGGTCTTTGCCCTGGTCGAGGGCGCGCATGATATCAAACTCATTGATGAAGCCTAAATACTCCCCCTCGTCGTTTACTACCGGAGCCCCAGCTATATGTGTAGACAGCAAATCTATCGCAACAGTCATCCCATTCCGGTTCTCCTCAAAGTACAGGGCATTGGTGGCATCGATCTGTCCAATAGTATTGAGCCCTCCGACTGGAACACCTGGTTTATTATGCATGGTCATGTTGTCCTCCTTGCTTAGCATGGGGAGGCCTCTGAACCTCCCCATTATTCTTGCTGGACCTTCGATCTGCCGCGGTTTTTGACCGGTTCTTTACTTATCGGAGGGGCGGGAACCGGTCTTCCCGCGATGTCTTTCGCTACGGAGTCACATTTTCAAATGCCTCGACGGGCAAAGGATTTCTTGCGCCACCACCGACCACAAAGACGCTCGCGTTCCGATCCGTTTCCGCACCCGGTAGATTTTCATCCAGTCGGACCTGGTAATCATATTTACCTAGTTCAGAAAAGCATATACTGGCTGACGCATTCGGGGCGACAACGGCCGAGAACACGCTGTCGCTATTCTTAAAACCTGAGCGACAGGAGGTTCGGACGTCATCGGATTTGGGGAAAATCAAGGCAATCGGCTGAGATCGCTGGTTGATCCAGCGCACCTCATCTCCCCGGCCCGCATTGATTTGTAGGGGTTCGATTTTAGGACCGACATTCACCGTGTGTATTTTAGTTGCCTTGGATGAATAGGGCACAGACGTGCAACCTGCAGTCAACAAGAATATACCCAGCCCAAGAAGGGCAACGCCGTATGTTTTTGCAAAAGTGATCATGAGATCCTCCACATCATGAGACGGATTCTTTATTCTGGCGAGAGCAACCCGTCCCTTCCTTGCTCTGACCAGTTCTGTTCTCAAAGATTTTTTCTCAGCCGAATTACTTTGCCACATATCTCTTTCTGTTGTGTCAACGGAAGGTCCTCGTACTTCCGACTCAGTGGATGGAGCATGAATTGGGTTCCGATTGCCTTGACTTGACGCAACAGAGGGGATTCATGATGGCCATCCTGGCACTTGGCAATAACGTAATCTCCAGCCTTCCACTCCAGATCGGGATTCACGAAAATAATCTCTCCTTCGGTAAACATGGGCTCCATCGAGTCGTCTTGTACTTTCAAGGCGAAGGTGCGGGTCCCTGAAACATCTGTGGTCTCAATCATCGCCTCGGCTTGGATGATGCCAGGCAGGTCTCTCCTCGTCGTCACCTGTTCCGTCTGATGCATGTTCAGTAGTGGAACCTTGCGAATATGCCCCGCAGCGGAATGACTGGCACTGACTGGTAATTCGACTCTCGTTCTGCCTGGTGCCGACTCGCCGGTCCGAAGGAAATCCACAGACACGCGAAAGTATCTCGAAAATTTCTCCCAAATATCTCGCTTCTGGGGATCCCAACCATTTAGGATTGCGACGATCGCTCGCACTGGCACGCCAACAGTTGACGCGAGCTCTTCCTCCGTTATCCCTTCACCTAATTCTCGATGCAGAAGGCCTTTCAGGTCCATAGTGATGACTCCTTCATCTGTCATGATGAGGACTGTATCTGTCTCTTATACACATCTGACGCTGCCGACGAAACGTTTGTT
>JBKPKC010000107.1:0-5700 GCA_046765595.1 Nitrospirota bacterium | reverse complement strand
GGCGGAAGCCGGGCTCTTTCCGAAACAGGATCTCTTGAAATTACGAACGCTCCATTCCGACCTGGAGGGACACCCCACACCCCGTCTTCCGTTTGTCGATATGGCGACCGGCTCGCTGGGACAGGGACTTCCCGTGGGAGTCGGCATCGCATTGAGCGCCAAGTATGTGGACAAGCTCGATCATCGTACGTATGTGTTGATGGGTGATGGCGAATCCGTCGAGGGGTCGAATTGGGAGGCGGTGGAGGCCGCACGGCAGCAGCAGTTGGACAATCTCTGCGCGATCGTGGACATCAACCGGCTCGGTCAAAGCGATCCCACCATGTTGCAGCACGACATGGAAGCCTATCGCGCCCGCTGGTCCGCATTCGGATGGCATGCGTTGGTCGTCGACGGACATGATATGACCGCGCTGCTGAACGCATTTGATGAAGCCGCCCGCACCAAGCACCAACCGACCGTTCTCCTCGCCAGAACGTTCAAGGGCAAAGGCATCTCGTTCATCGAGGACCATCCGAACTGGCACGGGAAGCCGATCCCTCAGGGCGCGGAGATGCAGAAGGCCATGGACGAGCTGACCCACCAGCTCCAGCCCAATGGCACCGCACCGGTCATTCGACGTCCGTCGGCGCCGTCGACCGCCGCGCCATCGATCAAGCCGCTGCCTGCTCCGTCTTACAAAGTCGGCGATTCGGTTGCAACCCGTGAAGCGTTCGGCATGGCCCTGGAAGCGCTTGGAAGCGTCAATCCGCTGGTCGTCGCGCTGGACGCCGACGTAAAAAACTCCACGTACACCGAAAAATTCGGGAAGAAGTTCCCCAATCGCTTCTTTGAAAACTTCATTGCCGAACAGAACATGCTCGGCGCATCGGCGGGATTGGCGGCCTGCGGGAAAATTCCATTCGCGGCGACGTTCGCGGCGTTTTTTACGAGAGCCTATGATTTCGTCCGCATGGCCGCGATCAGCCAATCCAACATCAAGCTCGTCGGCACGCATGTCGGCGTCAGCATCGGAGAGGACGGCCCGTCTCAGATGGGCCTCGAAGACATCGCCATGATGGCCGCGCAGCCCGGCGTGACGGTCCTGTACCCCTCCGATGGAACCTGCATGTATCGACTGGTCGAGGCGGCCGCCAATCACAAGGGGCTTGTCTACCTGCGGGCAGGCCGGCCCAAGTCGCCCATCCTCTACGGACCGGATGAGCAATTTCCCATCGGCGGATCCAAGGTAGTCCGGCAAAGCGCCAATGACGTGCTGACCGTCGTCGCGGCCGGAGTGACGCTGTTCGAAGCCCTCAAGGCGTACGACCAGCTCAAGGCCTTAGGCGTCTCCGTGCGGGTGATCGATCTCTACAGCGTCGTTCCGATCGATCGCACGGCCTTGCTGGCGAGCGCGTCGGCGACGCGCGGTCGCATGCTCACGGTCGAAGATCATTATGCCCACGGTGGGCTCGGCGATGCGGTGCTCGACGCGGTCGGATCGGAAGGCATCCGTGTCCATAAACTTGCGGTGCGCGCCATTCCGCACAGCGGCAAGCCGGAAGAGCTCGTCGACCACTATGGCATCGGAGCGCGCTCCATTGTCGAAGCGACCCAGCACATCATCAAGTAAACGGACCGGCGTTCCCACCGACAGTTTGCTTGACCACGTCCCCTTGCTCAACATCCTGAGCCCCCAGGATCGTCAGCGCATCCTCCGGGAACTCTCTGAAACCCGCTACGGAAAAGACGACTTCATTTTTCGCGAAGGGGATCCGACCGAATACTTTCATATCGTGAAAGAAGGCACCGTCAAATGCGTGAAATCGACGTCGGATGGGAAGGAGTGTACGCTCAAGATGCTGATGCCCGGCGATCTCTTCTGCTGCGACGCAGCCGCCTTTGACGGCGGCTCCCATCCCGGCACGGCGCAGCCGATGGGGAACGTCAGCATTCTCCGAATGCATCGAAAGGCGTATTTTGACATGCTGAGGCGCAGCCCCGATGCGGCCATGGAAGTGATCAAGTACTTGGGCAATCGTCTCAACGAGGCGCAGGAAAAAGCGAAAATTCTTGCCCTGGACCGTGCCGACCAACGGCTAGCAGCGCTGTTGGCCGATCTCGGCGGAAGAAACGGGATCAAAGAATCTCACGGCATCAGCCTTCCCATGCGATTAACCAGGCAAGATATGGCTAACATGATCGGCGCCACCACGGAAACCGTGATCCGTATCATGAGTCGATTCAAACGCGAACAGCTGGTCTCCGGGACCGCGAACCGTCTCGTGATCCTGAACCTTGAACGGCTCAAAGCCATCGCCTCAAGCTAGTCTCCCATCAGCCCAATTCGTCAGGTTTTTTGCAAAACATGACTTTGGTCATGTTTTATCATCCCGCCTGCGAGTATCCTCCAACCGGTTCCCAGTAATGCGAACTTACGGACGGCTGACGGTTCACGCGTCGCTGCACCACCTTCAATGAGGAGAGAATCCATGTTCACGCGCCGCTTCTTTCAGACTCTTCTGCTCGCCGCAGGGATGGCAACGATCACATCCACAGTGGCGTTTGCCAAAACCCATGAAGTGTCGATGACCGCCGTCGAAACCGACGTGGTGATCGACGGGAGCGGCGAAAAATACGCTGCGTGGACGTTCAACGGACAGATGCCGGGGCCGGTCGTGCGGGTGACGGAGGGAGACACGATCAAGTTCACGTTGACGAATCCGGCGACCAACAAATATCCGCACGCGATGGATTTTCATGCTGCGGAAATCGACTTTCTCAAAAACTACAGAGCCATCAACGCAGGGGAGACCATCAGCTACACGTTCGTCGCGAAGAAGCCGGGCGTTTTCTTCTATCATTGCGGCGCCCCGCCCATGATCCAGCATGTCGCCCGAGGCATGTTCGGCGCCATCATCGTCGACCCCAAGAATCCCAAGGCATGGGCAAAGGCCGACCGGGAATATGTATTGATGCAGTCGGAGCACTTCAAGAATCCGGACGACGTCCAGAGCATGTTCGACCGAAAATTCGACGGCGTCATGTTCAACGGCGGGATCTTTAAGTATCACCCCTTCGTGACAGGCGGCGGAAAATTGGACGCAAAACCGGGCGAACGTGTACGGATTTATTTCGTCAATGCAGGGCCGAACGAGTTTTCGGCATTCCATCCCATCGGCGAGATCTGGGACAACGTCTACGAGAGCGGCAATCCGGCCAACAAGCTCACGGGGGTCCAGACCTATGTGGTAGGACCGGGAAGCGCAGCGACCTTCGATGTCGTCGTCGAATCAGGGGGCGCCTATCCCCTGGTCACGCATTCATTGACGGCGGCACTACGCGGCGCAATTGCTGTGCTGGTGGCTTCGCCCGACGCCAAGCCGGCGCCGCTCATGCCGATGGTGCCGTGGACGGTCAGTGTGCCGCAGACCGAGATCACGCCAGTGCCGGCCCATTAGATGGATTGGCTTCCTCAGCCGTCACCATGCCCACCCGCGTTCAGGGTCTGCCTAGTTTCAATCTGTCTTCTGTTGTGGAGCGAGGATGTTTTTCCGTTTGAACGGACGGCTCTGGCGCTCACGGGCTCAAGCTGCCGCGAGTCGCAGGCGGCCATCATCGAAGCGCTGAAACACCTCGACGGAGTTGCTCGTGTGGAAACGGAACTGATTCCGGACCATGTGCTCATCGATCACGACGGTCGAAGGCTGAACGGAGACCAATTGGCGGGCATCATCAATACCCTTCATCACCTAGAGGGTCGGTGTCAGGCGGTCCCCATGCGGTCTTGCATCACTGGGCTGTTCTCATCCCGCCCTCGCTGATCCGCTTCACAGCACGACCGCCGGACGTTTCCCCTGCACGATGAGCATGAGGCGCTTCCGCTGGAGAGGGCGCTGCGGATCACGGGTATAGTGGGCGTGATCCTCGGACACTTCGACGGCGCTCAACGGCAATGAGATTTCTTGCCGCATATGCGGAACCGCCGTGTCCAGCGAGAGCGACACAAGCTGATCAGTACACCCGGTCACTTCCGCGCTGAGATCGCCCTCGTCGTCGAACTGCACGGTAATACGCTCTTCCGGGTCGATCCACTGTTTGATGGCGGCTTCCTTTTGTGTGTTGCTCTTCCCACGACGAGGCATGGTGTTCTCCTTACGCCGCACGGTACGTGCCGGCTTCTTTCGTTTCCACTTCAGCCACGACTCGCGAGCCGATGATCGCGCCCCAGACGGTTGTCCCGAGCGAAAGCAATCCGCCGATGGCAACGAACCACGCCACCGATGAGATGATCGACGGAGCCGTGAGGGATTCCGTATCCGCCCCCAGACCCATCGTGCTGGGCGGCAAGAACATCAAAATGAAGGTCAGGGCGCCCCACAGGACCAGCCCATGAAAGAGGCTTTCCAGATACCTCGACGCATCGGCCACCCAAGCGGTGACGTATCCACCGATAAAGGCGGCAATGATCCAGGCGAAGCCGCTCCACAACAGCAGTCCGGCAGCCGCCATGCTGCTGCCGCCCTCCGCAGGCTGCTGCTGCAGGAAGACGATGCCCAATCCAAACGCGGTCAATACGATGTGCAGGCCCAAGGCCACAAAAAGTCCAGCGATGATGGCCGGCCAGCGGAAGAGCACGACCCTCGCCCGATCACGGAACGGCAGAAAAGCCATGACAATCCTCCCTTCTCACGAACACGTCGCCGCGCCTCGACTACGTCGTCGGCGGCAGGCAGTGCCCCATAAACCGTCTGCGGCAAAGAACCGCATCGTGATTTCACACCGCATACCGCTCGGCGTCCGCACGCTTGAGTTCCAGCCCGAGACCCGGTCGCGATCGATCGGGATGCAGCACTCCACCCATCGGACGAGCCGCACCGTCGAAGAACATGCGCTCGATCCGCACGTGGTCATAGAAGTATTCGAGATGCCGTACGGATCTCGCGGCACAACAGGGGTGGAGATGGATCGATGGAGCACAATGAGCCGACAGCGGAAGAGGCTGCGCGTCGCACAAAATCGCCGCTTTGAGAAAGCCGGTGATCCCGCCGCATCTCGTGGCGTCCGCCTGCAGTACGTCGACCGATTGCGCTGCCAGCATCCGGCGGAAGTACCAGGGATCGTACCCGTACTCCCCCGCCGCGACGTCGATCCGAGCAGGGACCCGTTCCCGCACGAACCGGAGTCCTTCGAGATCGTCCGACGACACCGGCTCTTCAAACCAGGTCACACCGTCATCAACGACTTGCTGCGCCACCCACAGGGCCTGCTTCGGAGAATACGCGCCGTTCGCATCGACGAACAGTTCCACACGATCACCCACCGCGGCTCGGGCTGCGGCGATGCGGCGCACATCAAGGTCCGGCTGCCGTCCGATTTTCATCTTCACCCGCGGAATGCCTTCCGACGCCCACCCACCCAATTGCTGGGTGAGCCGCGCCTCATCGTATGTTAAGAAGCCGCCGCTGCCATACACCGGCACGGCGTCACGCACTGCCCCCAGGAGAGAGACGAGCGGCAGATTCAACAGCTTTGCCTTGAGGTCCCATAACGCAGCATCGACGGCCGAGATTGCCATGCTGGCGACGCCCGGCCGGCCGATATTCCTGACGGCGTGGACCATAGCCCACCAGCACTCTTCTACGTCGAATGCCTCATGTCCAATCACGATATCGGCCAGGAGTTCTTTGGTCACATAGGCCGATCCATAGCTGGCATAGC
>JBKPKC010000106.1:0-4281 GCA_046765595.1 Nitrospirota bacterium | reverse complement strand
GCCAGGGAGAGTGCCAGGCCGAATTCCCGGCGTCACAGGCTGAAGCAACGGCCGAACCCGCTCGAGAATCGTCATGGGTTTCGGGGGGTCGATGCGGGAGTCTGTCATGCGTATCATCGACGTCACGGGTTCCACGAAGATACCCATAATATTGTTATTCATATCCGTCAAATGCATGATCGCTGGATCGATCCGGCCGTTCGGATAGAAGAAGATATCGACGCGGCCCGCTTGTTTCATTGTGGTGCCGATCTGGATGTCGGTGAATCGAACCGTCTCAGGCAAGACGATCGGCATGGCCCAGGTCGGCTCGAGCGGAATCTTCTCCTCATTCCCGTCAATGACCATCGGCCAGTACATGCTGCGGTCGATGTCGACATAGAGCCGCACGGTTTTCTGACCGATCATCGCCATCTCCTGGAAGGACTTCATGGCGCCCACCCACTTCCGTCCGACCGTACCAAGATTTTCGCCGAGCGAAATCCGGGGAATGACAAGGCTGAGCATTCCGACAAGCAGGAATAGAACTAGCACGATCTCCAGCATGGTAAAGCCTTCCGACGACCGCCATCCGGGAGTACGCGACAGGAAGCCGTCGGTCGGACGGACTGGCGCATGGAAGCAGGCATTGACGCTCATCCGCTAGTCCTTCTCCATGTTCCAATTCGTGATGTCGGCGTTGACACCTTCACCGCCGGCCTCTCCATCCGTGGCAAACGAGGTAATTTCGTAGTCGCCTTTGATCTGACCATACTGGCCTTGCTGGACCGGGGCAGGACTCAGATACTTATAGGGATTGCCCCACGGATCTTCGGGGATGTTGGGAAGATAGCCGCCGAGCTTCCATTTTTTAGGCACCATGCCGACCGACGGTTTTTCGACCAGGGCTTTGAGACCCTGCTCGGTCGTTGGATAGACGCCGTTGTCGAGCTTATAGAGTTGCAGCGCGCCCTCGATGTTCCGGATCTGTACCTTGGCCGCCGTCCGCTTGGCATCGTCCGTTCGCCCCATGATACGGGGAACGACAAGGGCGGCCAGGATGGCTAAAATCGCCACCACGACCATGATCTCGATGAACGTGAAGCCGCGCTCCGCCCGGCCTATTGCCCTGCAGGCCCGTTCCATGTGTATCTCTGCGCGCACCGGACCCTCCTTAGAGCTAAACGTTTACCGCACCATCTGGCCCATCTCGAAGATGGGCAGCAGAATCGCCACCACAATGAACAACACGATCACACCCATGACGGCGATCATTACCGGCTCGAGCAGCGATGTAAATCGAGTAATCACCCGATCGACTTCGCCGTCATAAATCTGCCCGATCCGGCGCAGCATCTCCTCCATCTCGCCACTTTTTTCGCCGACGGAAATCATGTGCGTCACCAGCGGGGGAAACTGACCGCTTCGTTTCAACGGTTCGGCGATGGTTTCACCTTCGCGGATGTTCTGCCGGGCGTCTTCGACGGCCTGTTCTAGGACGCGGTTGTTCATGACGCGTCGCGAAACGTCCAGTGCTTCCAATAACTGCACGCCGCTCGACAACATGGTCGCCAATGTGCTGGTCAGTCGGGAAATCGAGACCATCCGGGCGACCTGACCGATGAGCGGAAGCTTCAGCAGCATCCGGTCGCTCACCATCTGGCCGGCTTCCGTTTTTTTGACTCGGCGGATGCCCCAGACCGCCACGAGGAGCATTCCCAAGAGCACCATCCAATAGTCCGAGCAAAACCGGCTCACCTCCATGAGGACGACGGTCGGCCACGGCAAGGCTTGTTTGGAATGGGCGAACACGGCCGTAATTTTCGGCACGACGAACGTCACCAGAAAAAACAACACGAGGGTGCCCACGACGAGCATGATGGCCGGGTAGAGGATGGCGTTCGTCACTTTGTGCTTGAGCGCCAATTGCTTTTCCAGGAATTCGGCGAGGCGGAATAAAATTTGGTCCAGCGCACCGCTGGCTTCACCGGCCCGTACCATATGAACATAGATGGGAGAAAAATCCCGAGGATATCGTTCGAGCACGGCGCTGTAGGAGGCGCCTCCGCGAATGGCTTCCCGCACATCGGCGAGAAGGCCTTTGATGGCTTTCTTCTCCATCTGATCCATGAGCACGCCCAGTGCATCGACGAGCGGCAGACCGGCAACCAAGAGCGTGGCCAACTGCCTCGTCAACAGCGCCACATCGGTCACCGTCAACGTTTGAGAGCGACCAAAACTCGCTCCGGACACAGGCTCGGTCCGGCTGGTCATGCTGCGGGTCGCGCCTTCCTGTTCCGCCATCTCGGTGGGGAAAACGCCGTCTTTCCGCAGTTTGAGGCGGGCGACTTTCGGGCTTTCGGCGTCGACGATGCCGGTCGCAGCCGCGCCGTCCGCCTTATAGCCTCTGTATTGGTACACCGGCATGCGGCTTAGACCTCGACCTCTTGCTGCGTCATACGCATGACTTCTTCGGTGGTCGTGATCCCTGCGAAGATTTTTTCCGCGGCCTCCTCTTTCAAGAGCACCATGCCGCGCGACACTGCCGCTTGGCGGATCGCGGCAGCGTCGGCCTTGTTGCCGATCAACCGCCGAACTTCATCGTCCAGGACGAGCAATTCATGAATGCCCGTGCGCCCTCGATAACCTGTCTGCGTGCAGGCCGGACATCCCACGCCGCGATAGAACGTCGGTTTGGTCTTACCCGGCACGACGCCAAGCCGGATCAGTTCTTCGTCGTCCGGTTGATAGGCCTGCTTGCAATCGGGACACACTTTCCGGATCAGCCGTTGCGCCAGCACTGCGACGACCGACGATGCGACGAGAAAGGGCTCGATGCCCATGTCGATCAGCCGCGTAGCGGCACTCGCCGCATCATTGGTGTGCAACGTCGAAAACACCAAGTGGCCGGTAAGAGACGCGTGAATGGCGATTTCGGCCGTTTCCCGGTCCCGAATCTCTCCAATCATGATGACGTCCGGATCTTGACGCAAAATCGAGCGCAAACCGGCCGCAAAGGTCAGATTGATCTTTGGATTGACCTGCATTTGTCCGATACCGAGCAACTGGTATTCGACCGGATCTTCGACGGTGATAATGTTCTTATCGGGTGCATTGATTTCACTCAACGCGGCATACAACGTGGTCGTCTTTCCGCTTCCTGTCGGCCCGGTCACGAGCAGAATCCCGTGCGTCAGGCGAATAAGCTGTTGGATCGTGTGAAGCCGGTCCCGTGAAAAACCCATTTCCGTGAGGTTCAGCAGCCGGTTTTCCTTTTCGAGCAAGCGCAGGACCACCCGTTCGCCGTGCGAGGTCGGCAACACCGAGACGCGGAGGTCCACATCCTTTCCCGCCGTCCGTATGGCAAAGCGGCCGTCCTGTGGCAGACGCTTCTCCGCGATGTTCAAGGCCGCCATGATCTTCAAGCGGGCGATGATGCTCGACTGTAAATGCTTGGGGGGCGTGAGGATGGGATAGAGCACGCCGTCGATGCGGTAGCGGACGACCAGACCCCGCTCAAAGGATTCGAAGTGGATGTCACTGGCGCGCTGGCGGACCGCCTGGAAGAGGACCGAGTTCACCAACCTGATGATCGGTGCTTCATCCGTCGCATCCAGCAAGTCTTGTGGTTCGTCGAGTTCGTGCGCGATCTTTTCCAAATTCTCGCTGGCCGCGATGTCCTCCATCACTTGTTCGGCTCCAGTTGGACTGGCCGCCTCGTCATACGCTCTATTGAGGCAGGACATGAGCGACATCGCGCTGGTCAACACGGCTTTGACCGGCACACCGAGGAGCAGCCGCAAATCGTCGAGCGCGGCGGTCTCCAAGGGATCGGTAGTGGCGACGATGATGGCTCCATCATCAATTTTCAGAGGTAGCACCCGGTACCGGCGCGCAAAATGGATGGGCACTTTCTTAATCCATTCGTGATCCACCTGCGCGACATCCAGATGCGGCAGCCATGGCATCTCGAATTGGATGGCCAATGCCTGAAGAAGCAGATCCTCTTCAATCGCCCTGATCTTGAGCAGGGCTTCGCCGAGCCGACCGCCCTTGGTCTGTTGAATATTTAAGGCCTCAAGCAGCTTCGCTTCCGAAAGGCCGAATTTTTGTTCGAGGATCGCCCCCAACAAGGGTCTGGTGGGCATGTGTTTGGTCACCGGTCTATCCATTCCTTGAGTTCTGGGGTTTGTCCTATCCTACCGATCCCGCCCTGCGCACGTAACCTACAGAAAACAATACGTTACTCCTGTCCCACCGGCCCTGCAAGCAGAGAGCGCGATGGCGGCCCTCATCCAGGAG
>JBKPKC010000105.1:0-2381 GCA_046765595.1 Nitrospirota bacterium | reverse complement strand
AATCAGCACAATCCTCACTCGCTCAAGAAACTGACCGTCGTCGGCGTCGATGCTTCGGAGGAGGCGTTGAAACAGGCTCTAGGCCTTTGGACCGCCTACTCACGCCTGATGGGAATGGGCGAGTCGAACCTGATCCTGTGTAAAGGCGACATCGCACGTCCGAACAACGATTGGCGAGCGACTGTCGCTCAGCAGGGGCCTTACGATTTGATCATTGTGGCCAATTGTCTTAACGAGCTATTCGGTCGGACACGCGATTCGATCAAGGAAAAGGCCGGAGTCATCGCTGATCTCCTGCCAAGACTCGCAGCGCATGGAACCTTGATGATCCTGGAACCTGCCTTGCGTGAAACCTCCCGTTCGTTGCATCAAGTGCGTGACCGCTTGCTTCAAGAACGGCGGTGCACCGTCTATAGCCCCTGCCTTCATGAGAGAAATTGTCCTGCCTTGGTTCATGAGGATGATTGGTGCCATGAAGAGCGCGCATGGGAGGCCCCTGCTTCGATCCAGCACATCGATCGGGAAGTCGGGTTCATCAAAGACGCGCTGAAATTCTCCTACGTCCTCTTAAGAACCGATGGCCGGACCATCGCGGAGCGAAGTCCACAAATTTTTCGAATGGTGAGTGAATTGCGGAAGCTGAAAGGCGATACGAGAGCCTGGTTGTGCAACGAGTTGGGGCGATCCGAGGTGGGCAGATTGGATCGTGCATCGTCTGACAGCAATTCAGCATGGGAGCAGTGTGGGCGCGGCACGATCTTGCGAATCGAAGGTGTCACGCGAAAGGACGGCGCCGTGCTGGGCCGACTTTCCCCCGAAGGCACGGTCGAGATTGTCCGACCTGTCTGACCCTGTCATGTGAGGAAGCATCATGGGCGTTTTTACCCCGGATTATTTCATTCATGCCGCAAACGTTCTCTTGCTGGTTGCATACAGCGTGCGCGACGTCTTGTGGCTGCGGCTGTTTGCGGTGGCGGCATCACTGATCGCCATTCCTTTCTACGTCCTACAGCCGACGGTATTGTGGGCACCCCTCACCTGGAGCGTGGTCTTCGCGGCAATCAATATTTTCCAATCCTGGCTGCTTTTCATGGAGCGTCGCCCGGTCAGGCTGACGGCCGAGGAGGAGGAGATCCGCCGGATTGCGTTTCAGGATCTACCTCCCAAGAAAGTCCTGCAGGTGTTGAGCATCGGGTCGTGGATCACCCTGCCAGTCGGCGAACACTTGATCGAAGGAGAGAAGCTTCCCGACTCCGTGTCGTTGATTCTTCAGGGGAAAGTGCGGATTTCGAAGGAAGGGCGTGTGCTTTGTGACTTGATTGCTGGCGACCTCGTCGGCTCTGCCCTCATCCTCAGCGGCATTCCGGCTAACGTCGATGCGGTGACGATCGAGCCCGTGCGAGCCATGTGTTGGCAGGTTGCGACGTTAGCGAAGTACCTCAGCGCAAATCCTGAGACTCGCACGGTCATGCAGCGGCACCTGGCCCGCGACCTGACCGGGAAAATCGGCCGCCTCGTTCAGAAGGAAGGCTTGAGTGCCTAACGACGCGATGCGTCTGGCCGACTCCTCATCGGATGACTGTTACTTTGAGTTTGACCCGAACACGGGAGTCTATTTACGCCTGAACCTGTCAGCACCTCGAAAGGACCGTCTCGGATATGCCGGGATGGCGCAATTACTGCGTTCGCCGGGCGAAGGCAAGGTGTTGGTTGCCAAAGATTTGTTCTGCGGTGAACCGTGGTTCTCTATCGGGGCCGAAAAATGGAAGCTCTTTGACGAGTCGCTGGTTATGAAACACCAAGAAAGATACGGCACTTTCTTGTGTGAGCTTTCTGTCCATAGGAATAGCGAATGCATTCGGAAACTTCGCTATTTTCGTCGAGATTGGTTCGCGGCAATCATTGACCCAGCGTATGACCACCTCGACTATTCGCTGGCAAACTTACCCGTCGACATCGTGCCTCACGATACGTCATCGCTGGAAAGGCAACGACAAGACTTCATCAAGATGTGGTCGAGTCCTCCATGATTCGTTAGGACGCCCCATGGATCAATTCGCCCCTCAGGTGTCTGATGCCGATGTTGAGCGTGTTCTCACGAGGGACATCCCAGTCCAAGCCCAGCAGGAGATCCGTGACATCATCAAGCGACTCGAAGTCAGAGAAAAACCACGGGTCGTTCTCGCTTGTCTTAAAAACTCCGGCGGTGATGTAGAGAAGTTGAAGTACAATCTTGCGGAAGCGTCAGGATATTACAGAGAACATATCGGTGAGGCTGAATACCCAAACTATGTGAAGAAGATGTTTCGTATCGACAAACTGTCCGAAGCCGAAAAATCCGCGATCTTCGAGAAGGACAAGAATCAGTATTTGGCATGGCT
>JBKPKC010000104.1:0-5565 GCA_046765595.1 Nitrospirota bacterium | reverse complement strand
GCCTTCGCTCTTCGCGGTCGGACGCAACTGTTGGCGGGTCGAGCGTGCCGAGCGTGCCGCCTTTCTTATCGACGGAGACGCGTACTTCCGCGCGTTCCGGTCCGCCGCGATTGAAGCGCGTCACAGCATCATCATCCTTGGCTGGGATTTCGACAGCCGGATCAGGATGCTGATCGATCGAGACTCCGACGGGTTTCCGGACCGCCTCGGCGAATTCCTCCATGCCCTCCTGATGAGGAGACGCCAACTCCACATCCATCTGCTAACCTGGGACTTCCACATGATTTACTGGAAGGAGCGGGAATGGTGGCTGCCGTCAAAGCTCGCGGCACATCGCCGGCTGCATTTTCACAAAGACGGCGCGCATCCGGTCGGCGCATCCCACCATCAAAAAGCGGTCATCGTCGATGACGCGCTGGCCTTCGTCGGCGGGCTGGATTTTGCCCAGTGCCGGTGGGATACGAGCCGGCACGCCGGCAATCATCCTGAACGCATTCTACTGAATGATAACGTTCCCTGTCGGCCGTTCCATGACGTCCAGCTCATGGTCGGCGGTCCGGTGGCGGCTGCGCTCGGAGAATTGGCCCGCGACCGGTGGCTCACCGCCACCGGTCGGACTCTTCGTTCTCGCGGTCAAGGGCGTCAGGAGGAACTTTGGCCAAGGGCGACGAGGGCGGATCTGACCGACGTGCCGGTGGCGATCGCCAGAACCGCTCCCGCCTTCGGCACTCGTGCTGCGGTTGCCGAAGTCGAAGCGTTGTTTCTCGACAGCCTGAAGAAAGCCCGGCGGCATATCTACATTGAGACGCAGTATCTGACTTCCAGGACGGTCGCAGACTGCCTGGCGGCACGCTTACAGGATCCGAAAGGTCCGGAGATCGTGATGGTGCTGCATCCCAACAGTGACGGGTGGTTGGAGCAACACACAATGGACGTGCTCAGAGGGCGTGTGCTCCGCCGCCTGCGCGCGGCCGACCGGTTTCACCGGCTGAATCTCAACTACCCCAGGATTCCTGACCTTCGCGGCCAATGCATCAGCATGCACAGCAAGGTCTGCATCGTTGACGACGAGTTGGTCCGCGTCGGGTCGGCCAATTTGAGCAACCGTTCTATGGGATTCGACACCGAATGCGATTTGGCGATTGAGGCAGCGGGTGATCCAGGGATCCGACGTGCAATTGCCGCCTTTCGCCATACGTTGCTGGGCGAGCACCTTGGTGTCGCCGCCGATGCTGTCGATCGGGAAGTGAAAAAGGACGGATCGTTGATCGGGGCGGTGGAACGGCTTCGCGGCAGCGGTCGTTCTCTCGGCGACTTCGACGGCACGGTGTCGGCGGATGTCAACGAGGTCGTGCCCGATGAAGCCTTCATCGATCCGAGCCGTCCATATGAAACACAATTCGTCCCGGCGGAGCGGCGCAAACCTGCGCTGCGGCAGATTGCGGCCGGAGCGGCAGCATTGCTGGCGTTGGTGCTGCTCGCCGGACTCTGGCAATGGACACCGCTGCGAGATCTCATTGATGTCACGTGGCTGGTGAACCAGCTCGAAGAGGTGAGAAACGGCCCGGCCGCCCTGCTGCTGACGGTCGCCGGATTTCTGATCGGAGGCCTGCTGGTCATGCCGGTCATGGTACTGATTGCCGTGACGATCCTGGCCTTCGGTCCCTGGTGGGGTTTTTGGTATGCGCTGATCGGGATGACCGCGAGTGCGCTTCTGACGTTTGGCATCGGCCGGTTGCTCGGGCGTCGGCTCATCGACCATCTCTCGGGCTCGTGGGTGCATCGGATCAGCCGGACGCTTGCCGCCAAAGGCGTGTTGACCGTCATGACCCTTCGCATGTTGCCGGTGGCCCCATTTTCAATTCTCAACGCGGTGGCCGGCGCCTCCCACCTCCGGAGCAGGGACTTCTTCATCGGGACCGTGCTCGGCGAGCTGCCCGGTCTTATCAGTCTTGCGCTGTTTCTCGATCAGGTGACCGAGACCATCCGTCATCCCGACGTAGGGAGCGTGCTGCTCTTGATCGTGATCATCGCGGGCATCGTATGCACCGCGTGGGCCTTGACCCGATGGCTCTCCAATCGGCCGCAGGAGCATTCCCGACCAGAGCAGTGACATGCGATTGACCTTCGCGACCTACAACATCCATCGATGCGTCGGACGCGACGGCCGCTACGACCCGTTCCGGATTCGCGACGTGATTCGTGAGTTGGATGCCGATGTGGTTGCGGTGCAGGAGATCGATTCCCCCGACCGGCATGGGCTCGAACTGGCCCATTGGTTGGGAGAAGAATCGAAGTATCAAGTCATTGCCGGGCCCACACTGTTGGAGCGCAAGGGTCATCATGGCAATGCGGTGTTTACCCGGTGCCAGCGGGGGGAAATCCGGCTTGTGGATTTCAGTGTGCCGGCCTACGAGCCGCGAGGGGCCATCGACCTCGATCTCACCTGCGGCGGCGTAACGGTCCAAGTCATCGCGACGCATTTAGGTCTGCGTCCATGGGAGCGCCGGTTTCAAGTCGAGCGGCTGCTCCAATGCGTCAGGCCGAATTGCGTGCTCATGGGCGACTTCAACGAATGGTGGTTGTGGGGACGTCCATTACGGGCCATCAAGGCGATCTTCGGGCCGACGCCCGCCTTGCCCACATTTCCTGCTTTCCGTCCGGCGCTGGCACTAGACCGCATTTGGATCCGTCCAACCGGACGGCTCAAGTCAATCGTCGTACACCGAACGCGACTGTCCGCCAAAGCCTCGGATCATTTTCCGCTCAAGGCGCTTGTCGAATGGGAGTCTGAGGAAAACACCGACGGGTAAGCACGACCGCTTACCCGTCGCGAGGTCTCGCCGCGAAGATCCGTCACTGATCGGAGTCTGGGGCGCTCACGGCGACCGATCGATCGGGTTGGGCCACGAGATCAGGGATGGAAGTGTCCATCACCCTGACCGCTCGCCCTTCTTCATCCAATCGCAGGGCGATGCGTGCGCCGACGATGACGTTCTCGAAGAGATAGGCTTTGGGAACGTCGAAATAAATAGGGCGCCCCAAGTCGGTTCTCAAGAGGCCTCTGCCGGTGATCAAATCGAGCTTGAGCAACGTGCCGGATACCAGGTGGAGAGAAGAAGATCCTTCCGTCCCTTCGGCTCCCAATGCCGGAGGCTGACTCATCGCTGCAGCGAGCACAGCACTCAAGAATATGGTCGTACAGGTCGAGAGGGCGTTGTGATTCGTCATAACGTCTCCTTCCTTGGCCTTGGCCTACACGTATCGCCGACAGGTGGAACCACTCGGCTCGCCGCGGTGACACCAGCGGAAGGTCCTCCGTTCACGGAGGAGGACCGGGCGGCGGCGAAGGCGGCGGCTGTGTCGGGCCCGGTCCGGGGGTTGGTGGAGCCGGCATCGGAGGCGGTGCCGGCGTCGGTTGGGGATTCGGAAATGTCGGGCCAGGGCTCGGGTTGGGCGGATCGACGGCGTTCGCCTGTCGGACGGAGCCGACAGCAAGCGTTGCTCCCAATAGGCATGCGAGCAGCACTGGCCATCTGCGCACCATAGCTATCCCGTTAGGCCGCCTGACCGAATCCGCCGGGTTCCGTAGATTCACCCCGCTTTGGCATCGACGGCTGCGACACGTCTTCGAGGACTTTGCCGCTTAACTGATGATCCTGCGTGTGTACGGCGATATCGCCGACGGAAATAATGCCGACGAGTTTCCGGTTTTTGTCCAAAACGGGCAGGCGGCGGATCTGCTGACCCGCCATGACGGCGCCTGCCTGCTCGACGTCGTCATCTTCGAAACAGTAGACGACGGAGGGCGTCATCGCCTCTCCGACGAGCATGGCCTTGGGATCGCGCGTGGGGGCGAGAACCCGAACAACCAAGTCTCGATCGGTCAATATTCCCACCAGGCCTTCTTCGTCGCATACTGGGAGGACCCCTATGTCCAGCGTCTTCATGATGGATGCGGCGTCTTCCGTCGTGGCATCCGGTGAAATGACTTCAGCTTGTGGCGTCATGACATCTTTGACTCGAAGCATGGCAGCTTCCTCCTTCGTGGTATCAGGCCATTGCAGCTGCCATATCCCGGCAGGCGGCGGCGCAGCGACGGCATTCGACGGCGCACTCGCCGCAAAGCGGATGGTGTGACGAATGCTGTTCGCAGACGCTGGCACAGCGGTCGCACATGTCTGCGCAGCTCCGGCACAAGAACTCGGTCGAGGGCGACAGACGGCTCATCCATCGGGCTGAGAGCGCACAGAGGTCGGCGCAGTCCTGGCATAACCTGATGCAGAGGTCCTGGAGTTCCTTCTGGCCTCCTCCTTCCATCCCGATCATGTCATCGGCGCAACGATCGCAGATCTGCGCGCAGGCCGTGCAGGCGTCGAGGCAGTGCTGCATGTGCGTATTCGGTGTTTGGTCGTGGTGATGCATAAGGCTCCTTTAAGAGGAGGTGGAGAGTATTGAGTGATAGGACGCAAAAGACAGACCACGAACCCTTCGGGCCTCAAAAGCGCTGAACTAAAGATCGCCGTACTCTGTGCGGGTCATCCTGCTTGGGAGCGTGTCATCGGCTGCAAGTTGTCCCCCAAAAGACAACTTGTCTCGTTTTGGCAGGCCGCGTGCGTTCGATTGTTCGCGCATTCATCGAGCAGGTTGATGACCGCCGAGGCCACCGCGTCAGGTGAGACGCCGGCAAGACAGCGGTGATGCCCTTCAGGACACACGCTTTTATAGCAAAACCGGCAGGGCACATCCTCGAACAGCACTCGGCATGGGACGCGCCACGGTGTGTGTTGCGGATTGGTAAGAGCATATAAATCGACCACGGGCGTCGACACGGCAGAGGCCAGGTGGACGGTGCTCGTATTGTTCGATACGAGGAGCGGTGCTCTCGCGATCAGTCCGGCGAGTTCTTCAAAGCTCAGTCGACCGGCCAGCGAGTGGGAACGTTCGGCCATGGCATGCTGCGCTTGGGCGATCAATCCGGCCTCCTCCTGAGAGCCCGTCCACAAGATTTGGCAGCGGGAGGCGCGCACCAACTGAGCAGCGGCGGCAGCGAAGGATTCAATCGGATATCGGCGTGAGGCGGCCGAGGCTCCCGGATGCATGACGACCCAGCGCTTCGCGGGATCGATCAGCCCGGACAGAAGGTGGTCGACCGTGCGGAAGGCGGCGGGGCCGATGGTGATCGACAGCCGGTCGTTCTTGATTCTGGAGCCGAGTGCGGCGACGAGATCCAATTGGCGGCGGACCTCATGGCGACGGACCTCCGGTTCAATCTCGCGCACCCATTCGGTCAGCAAGTGGTAGGGATTTTCACGGCAGTGGGCCGCTCGGAGCGGTATGTCAGCAAGCGTACAGAACAATGCTGCAGGCAAGGGGCTTTGCGTATAGACGGTGAAAATGACCGCCGCGTCGAAGCGCTGCGCCCGAATGTGTTCGATCATCGCACGGTCGCCCGCGCCCGAAGCCCCTGGCGGCGCAGATTTTATCCAAGGGGCTTCGTAAACCATGATCTCACCGAGGTACGGAATCAGCTGAGCGGCTTCTCTGCCGCTGGGAGATGTCAGG
>JBKPKC010000103.1:0-1288 GCA_046765595.1 Nitrospirota bacterium | reverse complement strand
ACCCCAAACCGCGGGTTTGACGCCCGGCTTACGTCCTTCAGCAACGCCAGCCGTCGTTTGTGCGTCGTTTCAGAACCACCCCAATAAGCCATCAGGTAACCGATGCTTGCCAGGTAGACCGCTCTCAAAACAAACCGGTTCGGTTCGATTGGAGTTGGAGTTGTGAAGTAGCCGATCGTGACGAAGAGAGTTGCGGATACGATAGTAACCTCCATACCTGCTTTGTAACCGGACTGAAACGAGGCCACGAGGATGGCGAAGAAGAAGAAAAAGAAAAATAAGCTATTCGTTCCGCTGCTTAATGAAATAAGGACCACGTACCATGCAACGTCTGGCCAGTAAAGCGGAATATTTTGAAAGATTGATCCCTGTCTGAGGCTGATAAAGCAAATGAGTGCGCTATAGATCGTATAAAGGGCCAGTGTTGTATAGGTAATTTGGACCAGTCGATCCGGTTCGGATGGATCGAGATAAATAATGATCAAAGCCGCTAAGGCTAGAATGAACCTCGTGACATTAACCAATCGCTCGTCAACCGATTCGATGGTTTGTCTCTGCCTCATCCTGGGTAGCTAGTCTATAGCAGCAACGTTGTCAACGTCACTCATAATTACCAGCCGCGCCTGGAAATCATGAGGTCGCCGATTCCTGCAGGGATACGTGGCGAAATAACAGCACACGGCCGAAGGCGAGGTTCTGATTGGTCTAAGAAAATTGGCGCCCCCGGCGCGATTCCAACGCGCGACCTTCCGCTAGCGGTTGAGCTCCATTAGGATTCTTCTTCCCTCAACGACTTACGAACAGTCACCGAGTCCACATGATTGATGTCAAGCACCGCCACCGTCGCACGACCGATTGGGCTCTTTCCCCGCAGCAAGACGTCATCCCAGGTAAAATGATCAGACCATCCGTCAGTGCGCGGATTGAACAGCGCCGTTAACTCGCCTGTGTCTGGATCAATACCGGCGATGTTCGGACCCTTGCGAAGGTTGCAGGAAAAACATGCCCATGCCAGATTCTCAGACTCGCTCGGGCCACCGTGCTTCTGGGCGATGATGTGGTCGATATGAAAAGGAAGCTCGCTTGCAGATTCTGGGAAGAGACAGTATTCGCAGCGCCTGGCTGCGCGGTGTCGAACTTCGAGTTCGAGCGTGCGGCTTAGACGCGGCATCTCACGCAGGAGAAGTTTGCAGCGACCGCCGAGCCCGCGATTTCATTAATTCAAGCAACTTGCCCATATGCCGCTCTCGGAGGTTGGCCGCGTCTTAGCCCACACGGCACTGAATCA
>JBKPKC010000102.1:0-3635 GCA_046765595.1 Nitrospirota bacterium | reverse complement strand
GCAGAACACCGGCCAGTATTTTGAGAAGCGTGCTCTTTCCCGCGCCGTTTTCGCCGACAAGCGCCACCCGTTGGCCGCGTTCGACGGAGAAGTCCAGCGAGGTATAGACGACCTTCTCGCCGTATCGCTTACTGACGCCCTTCAGGTCTAAGACATGACGCCCGCTTGTGGACGGCAACGGAAACTTGAATTTGACCCGCTTAGCATCGCGCTGCGTTTCGATCACCTTGACCTTTTCCAATTGCTTGATCCGCGACTGGACCTGGCGCGCTTTGTTCGCCTGATACCGGAACCGGTCGACGAACTGCTGGACCCGCGCCACCTCCTTGGCTTGTCGTGTGGCGGCGGCCTGCTGCTGCGCATCGCGGGCGGCACGGAGCTCGCGGAACTTGGTGTAGTTGCCGCGATACTCCTGAATCGTTCTCTCGCGCAGCTCCCACACGTGGGTGGCGATGCGGTCAAGGAACGCCGTGTCATGGCTGATGACGAGGAGCGTCAATTTAGAGTTCAGCAGGAATTCTTCGAACCAGCGCTGGGTCGGTTTGTCCAGATGGTTGGTCGGCTCGTCCAGCATCAGGACATCGGGATTCGTCAAGAGCAGATGAGCGAGCGCAACCCGCATTCGATACCCGCCCGACAGCTTCTCGACCGGCCGTAAAAAATCGGCCTCACTGAATCCCAACCCGGACAAGATCCGTTTCGCCTCGTGCTCGGGATACTCGTCGCGATGTGCGGCATCGAGCGCCGTCTTTCCCGTGATGGTTTCCAATTCCTGAGGGAGGTAGCCGATGCGCAAGCGCGGCCGTTTTCGAATGGTGCCGTTGTCCGGCGACTCCTCGCCCAGGATCATCTTGAACAGCGTCGTCTTCCCGGTTCCGTTCGGGCCGACCAGTCCGACACGGGTGTGGGGTCGCAAGTGCGCTGAGGCATCGTCGAACAGGACTTTGGTCGAGAACTGCTTATGAATAGACTCGATTTGCAGCATGACGGTGTCGCTGAAAAATGAGTGATGAGATGAGCCGCTACTTCACAGAACTAACATGCGGGCGGAAGGCGCATGGATGGGATCGGGGAGGAAGCCAAGGTGTGGTCTCTTTGCTAAAGCTTTCGTAAATATATCCGTCGGCTGCACACCCACGGCTCGTTAGGCACTGGTGGTCCGACGGAACGAGCAAGCTTGGTTTGGTGGAGCTGGCGGGGATTGAACCCGCGACCTCGTGAATGCCATTCACGCGCGCTCCCAGCTGCGCCACAGCCCCACGTCAATTGTTCTGAACCGTGTGAAAAACCGGGGAAAAACGGAAAACCCGGGTGGAACCGAGGTCATGCTAACACTGCCGTCAGCGACCAGTCAAGGAACTCCGCCGGTTCTTGACAAACATCAGGGGCCCCCCTACCATGACGCTCCGCCCTGGCCACTTGTTCCGGTCAGGGCCCTTTTTTTGAAAGCCTCTCAGATGGGAAATCTCGTTGTCATAGGCGCTCAGTGGGGCGATGAAGGGAAGGGCAAGATCGTCGATATCTTGGCCCGCGATGCCGACGCCGTCGTCCGCTACCAGGGCGGCTCAAATGCCGGGCATACCGTCATCAACGACCGCGGCACGTTCATTTTTCACCTCGTGCCCTCGGGCATTCTCTATCGCGGCACACTCTGCGTGATCGGCAACGGGGTCGTGGTCGATCCGGCTTCACTGATTGAAGAAATGGATCATCTGCAGGGCCAGGGTGTGAAGTTCGGGAAGAATTTCCTGATCAGCCAACGGGCCCATGTGATTCTTCCCTATCACAAGGCCATAGACAAAGCCGCCGAACAGTCGAAAGGCTCGCGCCGGATCGGCACGACCGGGCGGGGGATCGGACCGTCCTATGCCGATAAGATCTCCCGCATCGGCATCCGCATGGGCGACATGCTGAATCCCACGGTCTTCCGCCGGAAATTGGAAGAGAACCTCGTGGAGATCAACTGGTTCTTGGAGCAGCTGTACAAAGTCGAGCGGTTTGAAGTGGAAAAGGTCTTTCAGCAGTATATGGGATATGCCGACCGTCTTCGCAGTCACATCGTTGATGCGACGATGCTGGTCAACCGCATGGTGGATGCGAAGAAAACGATTCTGTTCGAAGGTGCGCAGGGAACGCATCTGGACGTCGATATGGGTACGTATCCCTACGTCACCTCTTCCAGTTCCACCGCGGGCGGCGCCTCAACCGGCACCGGGGTGGGGCCGACGAAGATCGATGCCGTACTCGGAGTGGCGAAGGTCTACAGCACGCGGGTGGGGAGTGGACCATTCCCGACCGAATTGACAGACGCGGTCGGCGCGGGGCTTCAAGAGCGCGGCAAAGAATTCGGCGCGACCACCGGACGCGCCCGTCGTTGCGGATGGTTTGATGCCGTCGTCGTGCGGTATGCCACGATTGTGAACGGCTTCGCGTCACTCGCGATGACAAAACTCGACGTTCTGGACGGCTGTCAGGAGCTCAAAGTGTGCACGGGATATCGCCATGAGGGACAGCTCTACCGTGATATGCCTGCGGATCTACAGACGCTGACGGAGTGCGAACCGGTGTACAAACGGTTCAAAGGATGGACCTCTTCGACGACCGGCTCGACGAGCTATCGCGCTCTTCCCCCGGAAGCGAAGCGGTATTTGCAGTACATCGAAGAGTCGGCTGAATGTCCCATCGATATTATCTCGACCGGCTCCAAACGCGACGCGACGATCGTGCTGAGAAATCCGCTCAAGGCCCGTTCACGAACCCGTTAACCCGGTCTCTAGGCATACGCAGATCTTCAATGCTAGAATTCCCGACCTTCATCCCGTGAGCCGCTAGCTCAGACGGTAGAGCATCGCCCTTTTAAGGCGAGGGCCCTGGGTTCGAGTCCCAGGCGGCTCACCACTAAAATCAAGTGGTTACACTCCTCGCCCGTTAGCTCTGTCGAAGTTTGTGTCAAAATTGTGCCAAACCGTGACGGGTGTTCGAGAATCTTCACACCTTCGCGAAGACCTCTCAGGAGAGTGATGCGCATACCGTTGGGTCATGTGGTTCGTCTTATGCCCGAGCAGCCGTTGCACTTTATACAGGTCGATCCCGCGTTGCGCGAGCCGCGTGGCGAACGTATGGCGCAGATCATGGAACCGAAAATCCGGAATGCCCGCTCGATCGCGAGCGTCACAAAACTCTCGGACCAAGAACCGAACCTTCAACTCGTTCCCACGTGGCGTCTTGAATACCCGGCCGGCCGGCAAATACCTCCGAGGCGCAACGATCCGCGCCGACAAGATTGGCACTCCCGCTGCTTCATCTTCTCCGGTAGTACGCCGGCGTCGGCTTCTTTCGTGTTTCCTCCTTGAAATGTGCATTGGCTCTCCTCTTCTCGTGAGAGAGCCAACTTCATTTTCAAACAAAGGAGGAAACAAGATGGCTACCAACAATAAACCCGTAACGACGCTGCGACATGGAATCGTCAAGGCAACAATCTGGGAGAATACGAGTAAGAACGGACCGTTCTTCTCCACGACCTTTAACAGGTCATACAAGGAACGATCGGGCAAATGGAGGAATGGTACCTCGTTCGGTCTGAATGACCTCGAGGCACTGCTCAGCGTCGCATATGAAGCGAAGGAGTGGATCGC
>JBKPKC010000101.1:0-3122 GCA_046765595.1 Nitrospirota bacterium | reverse complement strand
GACCGGTCCAGGCGGCTCGAGGATGCGTATGCTGAAGTCGTCAATGCCCGACCGTACCTCAGCCGGCACATCACGTGCGGCCGCAAGCCGGACGGGAGCTTTCAATGGCAACTGCCGTTCCAGCCGGCCGGATCCTCAACGGTCACCAACGGCGGGGTACGGATTTTTCACTCGGTCAAGCGGCAGGCCATCCCCATCGGATTCGATCAGCGACCACTCGCACCGGTCGTCGGGAAATTGGTCGGGCTGCTGGACGGCAGTCGCCGGACGGAAGAAATTAAGACGGTCGTGATGTCTTCGCCGCGAGAGGCACAACCCGTGCTTCTGCGTCTGATGGAGGCGCTGCAACAGTATGAATGCCTTCGCAGTTCACCGGAGAACTCGATCCGGCAGCGCTGGTTCGAGGTGGTCGGGGACCGGGAGACGGTGCATCTGGGGCATGCGGCGCTCCTGTACCGGCAGCAGCACGACGTGCTCCTCTTCGATCCCTGGCTGCTGCCCTGGTTTGCCGAATCCTCGGTGCCCTCGCTCTGGCCGTCGCTCCTGCCCAAGCCGGCGGCGATTTTCCTCACCCATGACCACGACGACCATGTCGATCCCCGCACATTGCTCCATTTTCCGAAAGAGACGCCCGTGATCGTTCCGAGCCGTCGCAACAAAAGCCATTTCTTTTATGACTATGCCGCCCTCCTCAGGGAATTGGGTTTCGGACGCGTCGTGGAACTGGCGCACGGCGAAGCGTGGCCATTCGAAGGCGGCGCGGTCGTCTCCGTACCGTTCTACGGCGAAGATCCCTGCGACCTCCACATGCCGCGCAACTGCTATTTGATCAGCGATCGCGGCCAGAACGTGTTGGTGCATGCGGACAGCGGCCCGACCAACGACGGACGGTCGGCGTTGAAGGACGACGTCATTCGGCGGTTGGTCGACACGTACGGGCCCATCAGGCTGCTCTTCGCCTCGCAACAGCAATTGCTCGAAGTCCGCAGCCATGCGGCGCACGCCCCGCTCTCCCATCCCGGCCGGTGGCTCGACGTGGGAGAGAACGGATACTTGACGAACGGCTATCTGGCCGAGCTCTGCGCGACTGCGAGAACAAAATTGTTCGTTTCGTATGCGACCGGCGGAGCGGATTGGTATCCGGATCATCTCTCGTTCATGTTCAGCCGGCGCAATCCCGCCAGAACAGCGTTGCTCACCGCGCATTGGGAATCACCGGAGGCCCTGAGCGCTCTTCTCGAGCCGCACGGCTGCGGCTATCATTATGGACGGGCGCTGGAGGTGTTCACCGACCGGGGGCAGGGAGCCATCGACATCCGGTCGGCCGAAGCGACGCTTTCGCCGTTGACCCTCTATCGCGCCGCCTACGGCGAACCGCCGTTCATAAAACTCGGTGAGAAAGGATGAGGCCACACATGTGCAATGAGGGACCACGATGACCGGAGGAAAATCGCTCACGCTCGTCACCGGTGCAGCCGGGTTCATCGGGTTTCACGTCGCGCGGCGTCTGATTGATCGTGGCGACCAGGTCATCGGTCTCGATAACGTGAACGACTATTACGATGTCCGTCTTAAGGAGGCGCGGCTCGCGCAGCTGACGCCGTTGAACGGGTTTCAATTCGTCAAGCTCGATCTGGCCAATCGTCAGGGGGTGAAGGAGTTGTTTCTCGAATACCCCATCCGGCGGGTCGTGCATCTGGCCGCCCAGGCAGGCGTGAGGTATTCACTGGTCAATCCTCATGCCTACACGGACAGCAACATTGAAGGCTTCTTAAACATTCTGGAGGGCTGCCGGCAGGTCAAAGCGGAGCATTTGGTGTATGCGTCCTCCAGCTCCGTGTACGGTGGCAACACGCACATGCCCTTTTCGGTTCATGACAATGTAGATCATCCTGTATCACTGTATGCCGCAAGTAAAAAGGCCAACGAGTTGATGGCCCATTGCTATGCACATTTGTACCGGTTGCCTTGCACAGGGCTGCGATTTTTCACGGTCTATGGGCCGTGGGGACGGCCGGATATGGCGCTGTTCCTCTTCACGAAGGCGATTCTCGAAGGCAGGCCGATCGAGGTATTCAATCACGGCAAGATGCGGCGGGACTTTACGTATATCGACGACATCGTCGAAGGGGTGATTCGCACGCTCGATCACACGGCTCAACCGAATACGGCATGGTCCGGTGACAAGCCTGATCCAGGAACCAGCTCGGCGCCGGCCCGCATCTACAATATCGGCAATCACCAGCCGGTGGAGTTGTTGCATTTCATCGAGGTGCTCGAGCGCACTCTCGGTAAAAAGGCGGACATGACGCTCATGCCGCTCCAGCCAGGCGACGTGCCCGCCACCTATGCCGATATCGAAGATTTGGACCGCGACGTCGGCTTTCAGCCGGCGACGCCCATCGAGGTGGGCATCCCGCGCTTTGTCGAGTGGTATCGGAGCTTCTATAAGATGTGATGCAGGGGCGTCGAACCTTCCGGCTCGACGCCCGTTGCAGAGGGATTATTGGCAGCCGACCGGAACGAAGCCCGTTCCGAAGAGCCTGGATAAGGCGTGGTATCGAGTGTTGTCATAGAACGAATAACTTGCACCGCGCTGGTTCCGGCCGCTGAGGTCCCCTCCGTACGACGGATCCGTTCCAAAGAAGAACCCGCCGCGGGTTTTTTCGACCAGATTCATCCATTCGCCATACTTCGAGCACACTTCAGCTTGTACCGACCCGCCGGTCCAGGCAATGCTCGAGTACCAGTCCTGAGCCCATCCCGGAACCGTCCGCGTAGGCATAGCCGCCGGAGCGCGACCCCCAAGATATGGAATCTCTGGAGGGGGCACGGCGGCATGGGGCGATTGATACGTCGGCATGTGATCCAGCGACGGCACGACTGACAGTTCCTTCAAGGCCATCAGCTTGCATCCAGCCCGTTCCTTATTGGTATACATCGACGATCCATCCTGCTGGGGGCATTCCCACATGCGCGCCGGATCGAATCTCGCCTCATCGGTATCGGCGAACGCTGGGATGCCGGCGATGACCAGCGCGGCCGCGGCAACACATGTGAACACGATAACTGGCCGCATACAACACCTCCCGTGAAGCAGTTTCATCATCATAGTCTTGGCC
>JBKPKC010000100.1:0-2344 GCA_046765595.1 Nitrospirota bacterium | reverse complement strand
TTCTACGACCGCTATACGGACAAAGCGGTGAAGCATGCCCGTGAAGCCGAAATCGCCGGCAACCAGGGCCACGTGCCAGAAATGATGCGTCACGCTGAATTGTCGCTTGAACAGGCCAAAGAAGCGCAACGGGCCGGCCATCATCCAGACTTGGACGCGGGCATCACGGCCCTGAGGGATACGATCACCTTGGGTGCCGGCAATCAGGTGCCGGGGGCGACCTCGTCCATTAGAGAAGCACGGGTGCGTCTGTCCCGGGCGGCTGGAATGCCGGTCCGTGACACGCGCCCTGCAAATGTACTCGCGAGGCCGATGAGCCAGCGGGGGACCCAAACCATCAAGGGCCAGCTCGCGCGCAGTGAGCGCGCGACTGGACCGACTGGAGGAGAACAGTACATCGTCCGCGACAATCAAAACCGTGAGATGCCCATTGCGCTTTCGCCGGAAATGAGCCGACAGGTGCAGGTGGGGGATGTCGTGGAAGCGCAGGTTGATCCCAGCGGGCAGGTCACGTCAATTACCAAGGCCCAGTAGGTCACCACGCGGAGCCGCCGAACGGCGGCTCCGCGGTTTTCGCTTCTTACTTGTCCGCGCCGAATGGCGGCAAATTGATGCCGACCCGCTCCAAACCCATAATCACGGTCAGCGCCGACGGCGAGTGCTGAACGATCTCCTTCTGCACTTCAATCCTCCGCAGATCGACAAACTCCGGCGCCGTCAACCCGAGCGATTCACGATAGGCGCGATCGGCAATGCCGCGTTGCTTTTCAGCTTTTTCCCGGGCCTCCTCCGCCTTTTGAAACTCCACCATCGTGATCTTGCGTTGCTCCTGAATGATCGTTTGCGTCGTCTGCTCGACCACGCCCTTGGGCGGAAGGATGCTGCCGACGACGACCCGGTTCAACCTCACAGGGATGCTCTGTTTTTCAATTAACTTGGTTTGCACTTCTCTGGCGATGGCTTCCTGCAACTTGTTACGAGTCGTCGGATCGGTGGTCAATTGAAACAGCGGATACTTCTGCACTTCTTCGCGCACGAACGTCCGGAAGGCTTCCTTCACGTTGTTGTGATACCAATTCGGACCGTAGCGCGCAATGAGTTCAGGCGAACGACCTTCAACGACGTTGGCAATCAGGAATGCGTCGAACGACACCGGAGCGTTCTCGGCTGAGATGATGTCGAAATGTTCCGAATACTGCACGGGCCGGACATCCACATCCACCACGTGCGTGGTTGGTGCCACCCACACACGTCCTGTTTTTGAGGGCACCGGATCAACGCCGCCGTGCCCGAAGAAAAACGGTTGTTCCACCAGCACACCTTCGTGACCCGCGTCGATCGCCGCACATGCCGACAATCCCAGTACAAGCCCGAGTCCGCAGACGATTGCCAGAACGCCTTCGATTCGCTTCATAGCCTTCCTCCTCAGCATGGATGTCGATCGATATGGAACTGGTCGTCGTCGGGTTCTCGCCCTGGCCCGCGTCACTTCGTAGGTTTACCTTACGAAGCGCCCAGGAACAAAGTCAAACCAGTTTAGAAGTGGAGAAGAGAAGCGGCGGGTTACGAGATCCCGGCCTGCCGTTGGAGCCAGCGCACATAGCGAATGATCTGTTCGACGTCCGCAGAAGACACCCCATCAATCTTCGGCATGTTGCCGAATTCCCAATGGTGGGCCTTCACGCCAAATTCCGCAGCGCGCAAAAACGCGGCGTCGCCGTGGTGATTGGGCTCATAGATCTTATGGACGAGCGGAGGGCCTTGTTGGGTGCCGGTCGCCTGCGGACCATGGCAGACTGCGCAGTGGGCATTGAACTTGGCCTCCCCTGCCTGCAGCTCCGGCGGAACGGCGGTGCCGCCCGCAGCGGTCTTCGGCTGCGACGAATCACACGCCACGATCGCGGCAATCCCCAGAGCGAGCGCGAGCCAGGACAACGGGTGCAAACCCACAGGAGGAATCACTGACGCTCTCCTTGCCGTTCAGCCTGTGCCTGAAATTGCTCGCGCAGCATTTTCTGGGTCCGCTGGAGCATCATACGTCGGTACAGACGTGCACCGATCGGCGCGATGACAATCAGCCCTATCGTCAAATACATGAAAAATTCTTCCGGAGAAACGCTCATGGCTGAAGCCGCTCCAATGCAAAATAGTTGTCTCAGCGTACTGCATACCTGGTGGGATCCTCAACCCCGGCTTTTGAGAATCCCTCCCGTCTGATCAGACAACTATCGCAACGGCCGCAGGCCAGGTCACCGACGGGATCGTAGCAGCTATGCGTCAGATGCAACGGCGCTCCGAGCCGCACGCCGGTTCGAATGATGTCGGCTTTCGTCATCTCGAGCAG
>JBKPKC010000099.1:0-3734 GCA_046765595.1 Nitrospirota bacterium | reverse complement strand
CCTAGCGGGTTAGCACTGAGGCCGTTCTGTAGCCTGTCAGTTCTGCCGTTTCTCGCTTGCCCCATTTGTGTGAATAAGAAGGGGACGACGCTAAACCCATGTGCTCGACATGTCCTGACCGATAGACCGTCGCCATATGTCGCCCGGACTCATGAACGGCCGCACTGTTGATGGGAGCGATGGTGAAAAAGTCCATAAGACCGCGCGCCATCACAACGATTGGCTGTGTCTCGTAGACTGCCAGAACCCTTGCTGCCTCCAATGCCATGTCCTCTCTGCGGAATTGATACATAAGAGTCCTCGCTATGGGTAGGTTAGACCTGCGCAATATCGAATCGGTAGACTAGAACCCCTTGTCCCTGCTCTAGGCGCCGCTGGCGCCCGGCCATACTATTTTCGTCCACCCCTGAACTTCTTGTACTTCGCCAACCTCCGGTCAATGTTCTCTTCGTTCTCCGTCAGCCAGGAATGGCAAATATGGACGATCACGTCCGACAACGAGGTCCCGTATGTGCCAATCAGTTCTTTGAGTTCATGTTGCAGATAGGAAGGCACGGTAATGCTGAAGTGCTCGGTTCGAGAATGGTCCGGCGATGCCGACTTGCCCATGCGTCACCCAGAGGTATAGAATATGATGGTTCAATGTAGCACCAATATCGAACCGGTGGCAAGTTAATAGAGCAAAAGACAAGACTTAGCCGCACGCTGGTTCGGAAACGGGAAGAGACATCAGCGCCGTCGTCTTGAAGAGAGGGCGGTATGACTCGTGAAGGGATCATCCGGATCTTATTGGTAGACGACGTGGAGCTTGTCCGGCATACGTTGCGGACAATCCTCTCGGCTCATCCACGCTTCGCAATTGTGGGAGAAGCCTGCGACGGAGAGGAGGCTCTCGCGTGGGTGCAACGATGCGATCCCTCGGTCGTGGTCATGGACATTCAGATGCCGCGCCTCAACGGCATCCAGGCGACGGCGCTGATTAAACGGTTCTTCCCCCACGTGATCGTAGTGGGGATGTCCGTCCACGCCACAGAAGACCTGCGCCAAGAAATGATGACAGCCGGCGCAAGCAGCGTACTCACGAAAGATCATGCCGGCGCACGGCTGCAAGAGGAAATCACGAAGGCCGTGAATTACCGGACTGCGATGCTGCTGTAGCGGCATTCCCGCAAAGTGGAGGTGGTCATGCGATATGAGGAAGCCTGCCTTGGGAGGTTCGTCAGGCTCCTTTCGGACTGGCACGGCATTCCCAAGGGTACGGTGGGAAGTATCGACACGGTGGAAACAGAGGTAAACGGTTCATGGTGTTTCACGATTTTTTGGGAACTGCATCGCCCTTTGCATTCGACGATGTCGGGCCGGACTCGGACCCGCAGGGGTCTTCAATCCGGATCCCTCGGCTTGCGCCTATGGGAAGAGGATCTCCCACGCTTCGAAGTGATCAATCAGGAGCAGAAGACTGTGGCTGACTTGCCCATCGCACCACCAGCTGACACGAGCCCCACGATCTTGTGGTTGTTTAGTTCCCAGGACGTGGACCAACTGACATTACCATTTACGGACCGAGAACTCGTTGAAGAGGACCAGCCACAACTAACTTTTGCTTCAGTAGGAGCGGAGGCCCTGTAGTGCAAAATGGGGGCGCGCCAAAACGGCTCCGTCGTCGAGAAGTCTTAGCCGTGTCCAAACGGGAAAGGTCCAGTCACTAGAAAACATGCGGTCCTGACTTCGCGATATAGGTCATGTTGACGCGGCAGCAGGTCGGAACTCTGGAGGGTTGGCACGAAGTCGTTATGTAGCCTCCTAAATTACCTTGCAATGTGAATGACATTGTTAACGGAAACTGGTGGCGTGGAGCCCGTCTTTAGGCTAATCGCCTCAAGTGCTTTGCGGGCGAGCGCCGCTTCGGGGCCGTTCGGGTAATGATCGAGAACCTCATCGAACGTCATGCGCGCTCTGTAGTAATCACCGAGCATTGAGTATGTCTGGCCGATCTTAAAGGCCGAGGCTGCCAGTTTTTGACTCATGGGGTGATATGACCTAACGTTCGAAAACGAATTGAGGGCATCTTTATAGCGGCCTAGCCTATAGTGGCATTCGCCCATCCAGTATTCCGCGTTCGCTGCCAGCGCTGATTTCCCATGTAGCTCAATAAAGAATCTGAAACCAGCCAATGCCGCCTCATAGTCTCCATGTTTGAATTCTTCCATCACCCGATCATATAAATGGCGTGAAGGATCTTGCATCTCTGAAGCAGCAAACGTTGGAGCAGAGAAACCGACCGTGGTATTTAAAAGAAGAAGATAAAACGGGATGGCTACCAGAGTAAGTCCTAACGTTACTCGCTTCCCCATGTGTGAGAGCAAGGAGTGGACGAACATCACGGCAAACCTATGTAGTGTCCACGCCCGGGACGATAGACCGCCGCCATATGTCGCCCGGCCACGTGAACGGCTGCATGGGTTAGGGCACAGCTGGTAAACATGTCCATAAGATTCCGAGCCATGACAACAAGTGACTCTCTTTCGTAGACTGCCAGAAGCCTTGCTACCTGCACTGCCATGTCCTGTCTTCGAAACTGATACATGCGAGTCCTCGCTATGGAGAAATAAAGAGAAGTTGGGGAACTGAAGAGCAATCGCAGTACCACGATCGGAATGAAACGAAACAATGCTGATAAGCCGAGTTCCAGGCAAAGGATTGCATGAATTCCATGAGGAGTATGTCGTTATTGCCACGCATGAAGTCGTAAAAAGAGCACGTCTCGGGGGAAAACATCACAGTAAGCAGCATTGTCGAGCGATCTATGCTCCTTCGAAGGCTTATTGCAACCTTGTGGTCTCCAGATTCCGCATTTCCATGGTTCACCTAGCTCTGGCAGGGGCGTCGAGTGGACACCCAGCGAGCGTTCCTGTACAAAACAACCAATAACCGACGTAAACAACTTTATGACAAAGGCTTGTCGCCGTGCAGGGATCCTCAATCTGACTGAGGCTTTACGACATACGGCCATGGACATCTTGAGGGCAGGGAGGGTCGACGCGACTTTCGCGATGGATATTGTCAGACACGAGTCAGAACGCATACATCGGCGTATAATAGGTCGAACCAGTGGACCTTCGTCGGGCTGTGTCCCAACCCGCGACGTCCCAGGCGAACATTGTAAGAACACCCTGTGCCTGGAGCCTCTGCCTCGTAACGGTAAGTGCTTGTCTTTCCAGTACGCGCCCGTAGCTCAGTTGGATAGAGCATCAGCCTTCTAAGCTGAGGGTCGCTGGTTCGATTCCAGCCGGGCGCACCAAATCTGGTGGGTTGCATCCCTTGCCCGCCTGTGCCGCTCACTGAAAACAGCCAATTGTTCGTGATACCGTTCAATGGCTGAATATCAGTCCAGGAACACAGCAGCCACACCGTTCTTATCGAAGCCTGAACCTGTGGGAGAAAAACCTGGGACACTTGAGGCGGTGCAGGATGGAGATCGTACTGCCGAAATACCGAGTCCCTCATCTCGCCGGCTAATGTGAACGCTTCAAATCAGCGGATACCGACGGCGGCTTACCGGGAAAAAGGCAGGCCCGAATCAGTTCAGTCTCTTTACGCTCGACGACTTTTAACCATACTCTCCGTGGAGGATTCGATGGACGATAAGACACTGACCGCTCTTTCCACGACTCTCGCTCTCTTCCAGATCCAACTCAACGCGCTGATGCTCTTAGTGGACCGCCATGTAGCGG
>JBKPKC010000098.1:0-9313 GCA_046765595.1 Nitrospirota bacterium | reverse complement strand
GAACAGTTTCACTGTGATCATAAGCCCCTGATTGTGCTATCCGCCCTGACGCGAGGTTCCGCCCTCTCGATGATACGTGCCCGACTTGCCGCCTGACTTTGACAGCAACCAGACGTCGCTGAAGCTGATTCCCCGATCGACCGCCTTACACATGTCGTAAATGGTCAGCGCAGCAACCGAAACGGCCGTCATCGCCTCCATTTCGACCCCCGTCTGCCCGCTCGTTCCCGCGGTCGCGGTCACGGTAATCGAACACCGACCGTCACGGTCAGGTTGCGGCTCTTCCTTGAATGAGATGTCCACGGACGTGAGGAGCAGCGGATGGCACATGGGAATGAGATCCGGCGTCTTTTTGGCTGCCATGACGCCCGCCACCTGGGCGACTGCCAGCACGTCCCCTTTGGCGATCTTGCCCCGCTGGATTTGCTCGAGAGTTTCCGGCTGGAGATACACTTTCGCTTGCGCCGTCGCCACTCGCTCGGTCTGAGCCTTTGCACCGACGTCGACCATCCGCGCACGGCCGGACTCGTTGAAGTGTGTAAATTCAGCCATTTTCCTCGCTGAATCAGCCAGTTAGATTGCGGCGACCGGTAATTATATGAGGGGGTGTAAGAGTGAGTCAATAGAGCGGACGGTCAATGCGTTTCCCGCTCGATGGAACGAATAACGGTCGACGGCTCCGGCAATGCCTTGCTCCTCCGGCCTCTCTTACCCTTCCAAGGACAGGTTGACAGCTTCTCTTTTGATCCCGGACAATGACGAAAATGTCCGACAAAATCGTCATCGAACGCCTGGAATTTCAAGCACGATGCGGCATTACGCCCGACGAGCAGCGCCGGCCGCAGCCGATGGCGGTCGATCTTGAGCTCGACTGCGAAACCACGTCCGCCGCATCGACGGGTCATCTGAGCGATACGGTCGATTACTCGAAAGTCGCTGACCGCATCGTCGAGTTGGCAGGAAGAGAGGTCTGTACGCTCCTGGAGACCCTCGGCGAAAAGATGCTGTCCATGGTGTTTACGGAGTTTCCTGTGAGCCGGGCTCGGCTCTGGCTGCGCAAGCTCTCTCCGCCCATCACGCACCGAGCGGGCTCCGTCGGAATCAGGCTCGACCGTCCGCGCGCCGCCCACCAAACGCAGACTGGAGATCCCCTCCCCTCACGGTTTGTGAACCAACAACTGCACCGATTGCCGAAAGGCCGGGCGCTGGACGTGGCCTGCGGCACCGGACGGCACGCGCTGTATTTGGCCACGCAAGGCTTCGAAGTCGACGCCATTGACCATGATCACGAGAGCCTCGCAAGGCTTTCCGCCGCTGCGGCCCAACGGCATCTCACCCGTCTGGCGGTCAAAGAAGTCGATTTGGAACGGCAGACCGATGAACGGCCGGAATTTCCGGCCGACACGTATGATGTCATTCTCGTCTCCTTCTATCTCCACCGGCCCCTGTTCCCTTGGGTCATCGACGCGTTAAAACCCCAGGGCGTGCTGCTGTATGAGACGTTTACGATCGAGAATTACGTCCGGCGTCGCCATCCCAAACGGTGGGAGTTCTGTTTGGCCCAGAACGAGCTCCTTCGACTGACTTCCGCTCTTCGCGTGTTGTCGTACGACGAAAGCGAGCACGAAGGCGGCCACGGCGCCGGTTCCGCGTTTACCGCGCAGTTGGTGGCGCAAAAACCGGCGCAGACCGCGCCCGTGCACGAGTCACCGTGAGTCGCATCGATCTTCACCTCCATACGACGCATTCGGACGGAAGTCTGCCGCCCTCAGATGTGTTGAAGCTCGCCGCGAAGGCCAGCGTGACGGCGCTGGCCATTACCGATCACGACATCACCAGCGGTATTCCCGAGGCCCTGGCCACTGGCCAGGAACTGGGAATCGAAGTCATCCCCGGCGTCGAAATCAGCTCCTTCGACGGTGTAAGCGAGCTTCACATTCTTGGCTACTGCCTGGATTGGAAGGATCCTCTTCTGAGCGGGCGATTGGCCGGTCTCCGCGCCAGCCGGCACCGGCGGAATCCGCTCATTATCGAGCGTCTCCGCGCGGCAGGGCTCGACGTCACGTACGAGGAAGTCCGTGCGCTGGCCGGCACGGAATCGGTCGGGCGGCCTCACATCGCCCAGGTGCTCATGCAAAAAAAATATGTCTCGTCTGCGAAAGAGGCATTCGACCGGTATCTGGCTGAAGGAAAGCCTGCGTACGTCGCCCGCGAATTGCCGGCGCCCGGGGAGGCGATCAGCTGGATTAGGGACGCCAAGGGTGTCGCGGTGCTGGCCCATCCCACATGGGTGAAAGACAGCGGCGACGGCCTCCGCGGGTGCATCACCGCCCTCAAAGACGCGGGTCTCGACGGTGTCGAAGTCCATTACAGCACCCACAGCAAATCGCAGACCGCAAGCTATCTCGAATTGGCGCAGCGCCTCGGCCTGCTCGTCACCGGCGGCAGCGATTTTCACGGGATCACAAAGCCGGACATCGAAGTGGGCTACGGACGCGGCGACTTGAAAGTGAATCCTCGGCTCCTCGAACCGCTCAAAGCCGCCGCAGCCGTGCGTTAATTCACTGCCATCGACGATCCGTTCCACCCTCCCCAATCACCGCGCGTTTCGTTCAATTCGTTGACTCTCCTCCGCTGTCCGCTAGACTGATGTCCGTTCACTTTTTCCTTCGAGATCATGTCCAAAAGCCTGCATTGGATCATCCCTCACGCGAGCGGCATCCTCGTGGCGCTGCTGCTGGGTCCATTGCTCAGCGGCATGGCCTGGGTAGAGTACTTCAGCATCCCGCTGACCTTTATCACGGGCGCCAATGCCGTCCGTTTCGTGAGTCAAGGCATCGCCCTCGGCCTGCTCATGGCGTTTGCCGTGTCGGCCTATCAGCAACTGCCGGACAATGGCCGGGGATCAAGCTTCCTCCGAAGCATTGTGCTGCCATCGGCGGCCCTGCTTGTGGTCCTGTTCGGTGGCAAGACGCTCCGTTCGGTCGGCTCGCCCCTGATCCATCAGCTCGGCCCGGCATTCTACATCCAGGGTTATACGATTGCCCTCCTGGCCTGCGGGCTTTGGTTGACCATCATGTGGCTGCGCCACCTGGAGCCCTTGCGCACCGCCTTCGGACCTCCGTCAGTCAAGCGAAAACCCGCCCGAGCGGCCGTCCCTGAGGACTCGTCTGAAATCGACAGTAGCGCCGAGAGCACCGCCGCGCCAGCTGACACCGGCACGGCAATCGCGATGAACGGCCACGTTCCTGCGACGCTCGGACGCTATAAGATTCTTAAGGAGCTCGGCCGCGGCGCCATGGGCCTCGTGTATTTAGGGAAGGACCCGACCATCCAGCGCTTCGTGGCGATCAAGACCATGCGCCTCGATCAGCTCGACGAACCCGAGAAACTGCAAGAGATCAAAGGCCGGTTCTTCCGCGAAGCGGAATCCGCCGGCCGCCTGTCGCACCCCAATATCGTCACGATTTACGACGCCGGTGAACAGGATGAGCTGGGCTATATCGCGATGGAGCTCGTCGAAGGCCGATCGCTGAAGGAATGGTCCCGGAAGCCGAATCTGATGGAACTCCCCGAGCTGGTACGGACGCTGGCGGCTGTCGCCGAGGCCATGGACTATGCGCACCAACAGGGTGTCGTGCACCGCGACATCAAGCCGGCGAACATCATGATCACCAAAGACCGGCTGGTGAAGGTGATGGACTTTGGCATCGCGAAAATGGCGTCGAACAACAAAACCCAAACGGACGTCGTGCTGGGTACGCCCGCTTATATGTCGCCGGAGCAAATTGCGGGGAAGAAGGTCGACGGCCGCTCGGACGTGTTCTCGCTGGGCATCGTCCTCTTCGAGCTGCTGACCGGACAGCCGCCGTTTACCGCCGACAACCTGTCGGCACTGCTGTTTGCGATTGCTCATCACCCGCACGCGGACGTGCAGACCCTCCGTGGGGATCTTCCGCCGATGCTCCAGGAAGTCATCAACCGCGCGCTGCAAAAGGAGCTACCACAACGGTACCGCCGGGCAGGGGAGTTCGCGCAAGACCTCAGGGCCTGTCTGCACACCCTCGCGGCATAGGAGGAAGGTCGCTGTGGCCGTTCTCATCCCGCACTACGCGAAATCCGACATCGGACGCAGACGACCGCATAACGAAGATTGTTTTGCTGCGGACGCGTCGCTCGGGCTTTATGTCGTCTGCGATGGGATGGGAGGGGGCAATGCCGGCGAAGTCGCCAGCCAGATGGCGATCGAGACCATCGTGGCACATACGCGGTCGGCGGCTAAAGAAACAGGGACGGACGACGCGGCGCCTGATGATCCGAACTTGAGCCGCGCGACGAATCAGCTGACGCACGCCATTCGCGCCGCCAATGCGAAAGTGTTTCGCGCCTCCTGGGAGCAGCCGAAATATGCGGGGATGGGCACGACGGTCGTCGCGGCACGTCTTTCTGGGCGCATGCTGTCGGTCGCCCATGTCGGCGACAGCCGCGTCTATCTGATGAGGCAGGGGGACATTCAGGCCCTGACCGTCGATCATTCATGGGTCGCCGAACAGGTCGCGCAGGGTTACATGACGGAAGAAGAGGCGGAACGTTCGCCCCGGCGGAACATCGTCACACGTGCATTGGGCGTGGAGAGCACCGTGGAGATCGAAGCGACTGAACTACCCGTGTTCCAAGGCGACTTGTTGCTCTTGTGTTCGGACGGCCTCACCCGAGGCGTGGGCCGGGACGACATTCTGAAGATTCTGAAGCAGGGCGGCGATCTGTGCGAAAAAACCGACCGATTGATCTCTCTCGCCAATGATGCCGGAGGCGACGACAACATCACGGTCATGCTGGTCACCGTCGAGGCTGAGACGACGACGCGGTTTTGGCAGCGTCTCACGCCTCGCTGGTTTTTGAAAGCGTCGTAACTCTCATAGGAGCATGCGTCATGGCCAACGTCGTCGCGGACTCGGCAAAACTGCTCGTCAAGCTGCAGGGACAAGGTTCTCGCTCGCTCAAGGTCACCGGAGACAGCTTCACGATCGGCCGCAAGCCGGAGAATGACCTCCCGATCGAAGACCACACGGTCTCGGGCCGTCACGCGAAGATCGTCAGAGTGCAATCAGTGTACTTTCTGGAAGACCTCAAGAGTACGAACGGCACGGCCGTCAATGGAAAGACGATCGACCGAGTACAGCTGCACGACGCCGACGTCATCACCATCGGGCAGCATCGATTGATCTTCCAGGACAGTGCGCCGTCTCCCGCGGCGGCCGCAACAGCCCAAACGGATCTGGACCAGACAATGGCTATTTCGGGCAAGCATCTCTGTGGCGGACTTACGGCGAAGGTGTTGATCACGGCAGGAAAAACGGACCGCTTGGAGTACCGTCTCACGAAACCGGCCAATCTGATCGGAGCGCAGCCAGGTGCGGCCATTCAACTGACCGGCTGGTTCGCTCCCAAGGCGGCGGCCCTCATCTCGAACCGCGGAAGCGTGTTTACGATCAGTCCTTCGGAGGGTACGAAGCGCTTGCTGGTGAACGGGGGCACCGTGTCCGCCCAGCAGCCCTTACGGGACGGCGATGTCATTGAAGTGGCCGGCGTGTCGATGACGTTTTACGTGATCCAGCCAAAGAGCATGTAGGAGGCTTTCCCGAGCGCTACTGCTTGAAGTAGAGCGCCCCCTTGGGAAGCGTTTCATAGCAGCGGTCCGAGAGCTCCTGAGCATGCTGCTGGAGACATTGCAGCTGATGTACGCCTCCCGGTCCGGCATCTCGGCAGAACCGCCTGATGTCCGCTTGACAGGCGAGTGTTATCCGGCTCCGTTCTTCCTTCCACTTCACCAAGCGTTCCCTGACCTGCTGTTGGCAGGGAACCGGCAACCGCTGGGCATGCTTTTCCAGACATTGCCGACGGCCTAAGCCATCAGCTGCCTCCGGGCATAACTGCTCGATGTCGGCTTCGCAACGCAGACGGGCAACTTGCGCCACGCGTGGATCCAGCGCCGCCGGCGAGGACGGTCGCTGTGCACCGGTCGCCGATGCCATCGTATCCGCAGGCGGAGGTGCGGCAGGCACGCCCGGGATCGAGAGATCGAGCACCGGCTCAGGAACAGGCCGTGCCGGCGCCGTCTGAGCCGCCGACTGGAGCGATTCTTTGGCGGACAGCTCCTGTTGCGACGGGAGATTGTTTACAACCGCAATCCACACGATGCCAAGACCGATGAACGTCACCGCGCCGGCGAGAATCCGGTTCGACACAGGCTGCTGACTCATGAGGGCGCCTCCGACGGACCTCAGCATAGGTCAGAAGCCGGAAAAAAGCGACGAAATGGGAGGATTCAACAAGAGAAAGAAGGAACAGGCCGCAGCGGGCGACGGTAGAGGCTAGTTCTCAGGAGCTTCGACGATATGATTTTCGAACCGTGTGCAGCCTTCGGCCAATAACCGATTCGTCAGCATCTCGCCCGGCCACTCGATCGGCAGGTCGGCGGTGAATACCCAGACGTCGGGCGACGTCCACACCGGACCATGTTCCTCTGGCAGCTCGGGATCAAACAGATCCGTCCACACCGGCATGTAGACGCCGTTGCCGCACTGCGTGTGAAGATGCACGATCGTGCGGGCCCGGACCAGCGGATCAAGATCGCGCCACACGGCTGCGGTTTCGTCGGCGAGATGATGAAGGCGGACGGCATTCTGCGCATCGAACATCGCATAGGCGGCATACACCGGCGCTTCAATCGTATCAGGGGCCAACGCCAGTTCCGGGCATTGTTCGACCAATCCTTCGAGCAAGGCGCGACGGTGGGGGTCTTCGAGTGAGTCTGGCAAGCCGGCGTCCGGCACGCCGATCAATTCGAAGAAGAGAAACGCCGTGTTCTCGACAGGCGGATAGAGGCGGGCCGCAATCGAACGCCCCCGCTGCGATTCCGCCACAGTGCTGAGATGATCGTTCAACGTTTGCAGACTCAAGGCTTCGAGCGTGGCGTCGGTCAACAGGCGCGGCTCGACGCGGACAACCGTGCCCGACGACAGCCGCAAATGCCGATGCAGCACCTCGGCGGTGGCCACAGGGTCGATCTTGAGCTTCAACGGATGGGACAGATTCGCCTGGAGCGGAAGTTCGAGCGCCGCCATGACGGCGTAGGAGAGCTTTTCGTCGGCTGCGGCGTCGAGCATGACGGAGCAGGAGGCTTCGGCCAGCAAATCGAACAGCCACTCGGCCATGTCTTCATCGAGCGCGGCGAGCACCGTCAACAGATCTTCCTCGCGCCCTTGCTCGAGAAACGCCTGGAGCGTATCGATCGCCGCGTCCGTATCGCCATGGTCGTGCCGACGCGCGTTGATGAGATGGATCAAATCTCTGGTCAGGGGATCGGGACGCGACCAACTTTGCATGCCATACTCCCGGCACTCGACGATGACCCGTAGACACCCATGTTGCCAAACTTTCCCGTGAGGAGCAAGCGCTCATCGGGTTTGACTTCGCGCGTCGGCACGGCGCCCGCCACTCAGTCGCCGATGACTTTCACCAGCACGCGCTTCTTCCGCCTCCCGTCGAACTCACCGTAAAAAATCTGCTCCCAAGGCCCGAAATCCAACCGGCCGTTGGTGATCGCCACGACGACTTCGCGTCCCATGACTTGCCGCTTGATGTGCGCATCGCCGTTATCTTCCCCGGTCTCGTTGTGCCGATATACCTCGCCATGAGGCGCGAGCCGCTCCAAGAAGCGGTCATAGTCCTGCAGCAACCCCTGTTCATCGTCATTGATGTAGACGCTGGCCGTGATGTGCATGGCATTCACCAGCACCAACCCCTCCTGCACACCGCTCTTCTTGACGATCTGTTCGACCTGGGGAGTGATGTTGATGTACGCGCGCCGCGTCCTCGTTTCGAACCAGAGTTCTTCGCGGTACGAACGCATGTCGTCTCACCGAAGCTGATTCTGCGACCCGGACAGGGAAAGATGCAAGTCCGTCAATGTCGTCAACGGCGCCGCGGGGCGGCTATAATACGGCCATGCGTCCTCCCCGCTCCGTCCGGCTGTCCGCTCCGCCTGCGAGACCTGTTCCGCGCCTGTCGTCGGAAGCGAAGATCGTGCTGCACCGACGCTACCTCAACAGGAATCACCGCGGCGCCGTCGAAACGATTCCGCAGATGTTCTGGCGCATTGCCACGGATATCGCTCAGGCCGAACAGCTGTATCCCGCAGCCGCGCGCCTTGACCGGGCCGCGCATCGTTTCTACGAATCCATGGCCCGTCTGGAGTTTCTTCCGAATTCGCCGACGCTGATGAACGCCGGACGGCCGCTTCAGCAATTGGCCGCCTGCTTCGTCCTCCCCGTCGAGGACTCCCTCAGTTCGATTCTGGACGCCGTGAAGCAGCAGGCCCTCATCCACCAGTCGGGAGGCGGAACCGGATTTTCGTTCAGCCGGCTTCGCCCTCAGGACGACCTGGTGTCGTCGACGCACGGCATCGCCTCCGGCCCGGTGTCGTTCATGCGTATTTTCAACATGGCGACCGACGTCGTGAAACAAGGTGGCGCCCGGCGTGGCGCCAACATGGGCATCCTGCGGGTTGATCATCCGGACATCCTTGAGTTCATCGGTTTGAAGCAGGACCAGAAGGAAATGACCAACTTCAATCTGTCGGTCGGATTGACGGCGGAGTTCATGGGCGCGCTGAAACGTGGGCGGCGCTATGCGCTCGTTAACCCGCGCACCGGGAAACCGACCAAGCAGCTTCCTGCCCAGCATGTCTTCGACCGTCTCGCGCAAGCCGCATGGGCCAGCGGAGAGCCAGGCGTCGTCTACTTGGACCGCATCAATGCTGCGAACCCGACGCCGGGATTGGGTGAGATTGAAGCAACGAATCCGTGTGCCGAGCAACCGCTGTTGCCCTTTGAATCCTGCACCCTCGGGTCGATCGATGTCTCGAAGTTCGTGCTGCGCACCGGGACGCGAACGATCGATTATCCCCGCCTTGCAGACACCATCCGGCTCGCCGTCCGGTTCCTCGACAATGTGCTCGATCGCAACCATTATCCGCTCAAGGACATCGAAACGGCCACGCTGCGGACGAGGAAGATCGGCTTGGGCATCATGGGATTCGCAGATTTGTTGATCGCCATGAACATTCCCTACGATACGGACCGTGCCGTCGAAGAAGCAGCCTCGCTGATGTCGTTCGTCCAGGCACGGGCGCATGAAGCGTCCGCCGAGCTCGGCAGGCAACGCGGGTTGTTCCCTGCGTACCGCGGCAGCCGGCTGGAGTCATCCGGCGAGCGCAGGCGCAATGCCACCGTGACGACCATCGCCCCAA
>JBKPKC010000097.1:0-7694 GCA_046765595.1 Nitrospirota bacterium | reverse complement strand
GATCGGCGGTAAGGAAAAACTGGTGGCGGCCCTGCTCGCCTTCTTGGCGCCGGCCCGTGTCATCGAACGGGCCTGCGGGCAGGGGGTCCCCCTGTCCGTCGATGATCTCGCCACGATTATCTTCAGCAGCGGCAGCACCGGCGAGCCGAAAGGCGTGATGCTCTCCCATTACAACGTGGATGCCAACGCGCAGGGCGCCACGCAGGTCTTGCATCTCTACCAACAGGAGCGCGTGCTCGGCATTCTGCCGTTCTTTCACTCGTTCGGATATCTGGTGTTCTGGTTCGTGATGTTCAACAACGCCGGCCTCATCTTTCATCCGTCGCCGATCGATGTGGCCGCCATCGGAGAATTGGTCCGCCGGCAGCGGGTCACCTTTCTCGTGACGACACCGACGTTTTTACAGCTCTATTCACGCCGATGCACGCCGGAACAATTCAGTTCCCTGCGCGTGGTCCTCACCGGAGCCGAGAAGCTCTCCTCGCGGCTGTATGAGACGTTCAAAGATCGCTTCGGCATCGAGCCAATCGAGGGCTATGGCGTGACGGAATGCGCGCCGGTCGTTGCGGTGAATTGTCCCGACTTCCGGGCGGCGGGGTACTATCAGCCGGCTTCGCGGCGGGGGACGGTCGGTCAGCCGCTGCCCGGGATCTCGGTCATGATCGTCGACCCCGACAGTTTTGCCGCGCTGCCGCCCGGATCGCCGGGCATGCTGCTGGTCAGCGGTCCCAACGTCATGACCGGCTACCTCGGCAGGGAAGACCTGACGGCCAGCGTCATGCATGACGGCTGGTACATCACCGGCGACATCGCGATGCTCGACGACGACGGCTTCTTGACGATCACGGACCGACTGTCGCGCTTTTCCAAAATCGGCGGTGAAATGGTGCCGCACGGAAGGGTCGAAGAGGCGCTGCATCAAGCGGCAGAGAGCGACACCCAGGTCTTCGCCGTGACCGGCATTCCCGACGAACGCAAAGGCGAGCAGCTTGCGGTCCTGCACACGATGGACGAGGCCCGCATTCCCGACATTCTTGGCCGGCTGTCGTCCAATGGAATGCCGAATCTGTTCATTCCCCCGCGCAGCAATTTCGTCAAAGTCGACGCCTTGCCGCTGCTGGGTACCGGGAAAATGGATCTGCGAGCGCTGAAGCGTATCGCGATGGAGCAGCTCGGTGCGCAGACTTGATTCGACCAGAAATGTCACACCTGCGAGTCAAATTTCGTGACGCCATGACCGAGCGCTCACTGATCGACTGCCATGTGCATTTGGCGGCCCTGCCGGAAGGCGACAACGGGTGCTTCATTTCGCCGCGCATGCTCAAGAGTCCGCTGTTCCGGTTTCTATTGTGGAAGCACGGGCTGCCTCGGGACAACCCGGGAGAAGCCAACCGCAAGTATGTGGCTGACCTGCTCACCGAGTTACGAGCGTCTAGGCATGTCCGGCAGGCAGTCCTTCTCGGCATGGACGGTGTTTATGATCACGTCGGACGGCTCAACCGGAATGAGACCCATTTCCTCATCAGCAACGACTATGTGCTCGAGGCCGTTCGAGCACATCCGGACGACTTTCTTCCGGGCGTGTCCATCAACCCTCAGCGGCGGGATGCAGTCGACGAAGTCCATCGCTGCGCAGATCTCGGCGCGGTGCTCGTGAAGGTGCTCCCCAACGCCCAGCAGTTCAATCCTGCCGATACACAATGCAAGCCCTTCTATCGCGCGCTCGCGGAACGCCGGCTGCCCTTCCTGAGCCACGTGGGATACGAGTTCAGTTTGATCGGCAAGGACCAATCGGTCGGCAATCCTGACCGACTCAAGCTGGCCCTGGATGAAGGCGTGACCGTGATCGCCGCTCATGCATGCAGTTATGGATTGATGGTCTATGAGCGGTTTCTCCCCGTGCTGCTGGAGTTTTCGACCCGATATCCGAATTTTTACGCCGATATTTCCGCGCTCACGCTGCCGAACCGTTTCCGCATGCTGCTCCATCTCCGCCGCCACCCTGACATCCACGACCGCCTCCTCTTCGGCACCGATTATCCGTTGTCGGTCACGCATGTGGCCGGCTGGGGACGATTAGGATTGCGCGCGCTGAGCCGGATCATTCGGACGACGAATCGGTTCGACCGGCAATACGGAATGTGCAAGTCTCTCGGCATCGGATTCCAGTCCTTCGACATGTTGCTCGGTAGGACCGCCGACTCGCCGCCGTGAGACCGTGAGTAACAGCGCCTACGCCTTGGGAGCAGGCCAGGTCATGGACCGAGACACGATGCTCACCTCCCTCCGCGAAAGGATCGTCGCCTTCGCGACATTACGTGCCTCGAGGGACCAGGCAGAAGACCTCGCACAGGACGTCCTCGTCCTGTTGCACGACAAATATCCGCATGTCGTGGAACTGACCGAACTGGTTCCGCTCGCCTTCCAAGTCCTGCGATACAAGATGCTCGACGCCCATCGCAAGTCGCTGCGCCGTGGCGAGTATAATCAGGAGTCGGTCGACGATCTTGCCCTCGCTGCCTCGGGCGGCACGCCGGAGACGCAGCTCGATCAGAAACAGCGCGTCGAGCGGCTGCAGGCCGCCCTGGCACAGCTCGGTGAGCGCTGCCGCGAGCTGTTCCGCTGGAAACTTGAAGGAAAGAGTTTCCCTGAAATTCAGACACTGATGGGACAGACGTCCATCAATACGATTTACACCTGGGACTTGAGATGCCGCAAGCAACTCCTGTCGCTCATGGGCGGCAGTTGGGAATAGTGACGAATGGCTGAACACGACCTCGAAAAACTGTTGGGCGGATTTTCCGCGGATACGCTGACCACCGAGGAACGTCGGCAACTCTACGCGGTAGCGCTTCAAGACCAACAACTCTTCAATGCCCTGGCGGACGAACAGGCGCTCAAAGAGCTGTTGGCCGATCCGGCCGTTCGCCTCAGATTGTTGCAGGCATTGGCTCCCCAGCGCGGCGGGAGTCCTTGGCGGTCATGGTTGGCTCGATTCACGAGGCCGACCGGTGTTGCCTGGGCAGGCGGTGTGGCTGCCGGCGTCTTTGCCATCGTCCTCGGTCTCAAAGTCTATGAGGAGAGCCTGCGGCAGGCGGCCGAGACCGCCGCTGTTGAAGAAGAGCGACCGCCGGTTCCTTCCAGCGAGCCCCAGACGACCCCTCCGGGACAGGCGCCGATAAAAGAAGCAGAACAAAAGGAGTCGCAGCCCGCTCCAAGGCTCGAGCAGTTGCCAAAGGACACCCTCAATAGTCCCATGAGCGGCCGCGAGCAAGCGGGCGCTTCCCGGCGACGCGAAGAACCCGAGCAAGACGAGAAGCGAAAGGCACCTCCGACGGAACAATCGAGACACAACGACAGGCCCGGCGCTGCGCTCGGCAAACTCTCCGAACCGCCGACTTCCTCATCAGATCAGCCGGCGCAGCCGGTGGCCCCCACAGCAGGGATGGATGCCCAACCTCCGGCCAAGACCGGAGCGGCAACAGCGGCCCGCGCCTCGGCCCGGGCCCTCTTTTTTGGGCAAGGAGCCGCACCAGGGATCGGCTCGAGGGCTCAAGAGAAAGAAAGGGAATCGGGAAGTACGCCAGAGCGGTTGGCGCTGCGAAAAACGCTCGACACTCTGGCAACGGTGAAACCGCTGGCGCTCCGCTTCGTCATTCGCGAGACTGACGGCCAGGCGCCTGACCTGAACGCTGGGTTTGCTGCGGAACAATCCGGGAGCGTTACGCTGACGGTGGAAAGCAATCAGGACGCGTATATCCAAATTTGGAGGAGAGCCGGGGACGCATTGCCTGAGCTCCTACTTCCAGCCAAAGAGACCGGCCGCATTTCATTGAAAACGGCCGCCAGACACCTTCAACAGATGACCCTGCCGCAAGAGAGCGACCAAATAATCGTCCGTCTCTCGAGATTCCCCTTTGGCCCCATCACCCGTCAGGAGGCCGTCATGGCTGGACGCGGATCGGCCGCGCAGGTGATGGAGGCCGCCTCGGGCATGGAGGCGCCGGCGACCTACGTCGCCAATCCGGACCCGTCGGCGACCGAGCTGGCTATTGAGATTCCCATCCGGGCCAGCGCACCGCGGTAGAACCGGTTTCCGGCCCGGGCTGGGCCCACGCGATTCAGGACTCGTGGCCGTGCATTCTGGCGAACAAATCCCAATCGAACTGCTTCGGCGCCACGGCATGAAGTGGAATGGCGTCGATGGCGCCGCGTTCGCGGTAAGCCATCATGCAGCCGACGACCTCCTCCGGCCTCTCGATCAAGCGCTGAACCGTTTCATAGGCCAGATGCTGGGCGATCGCCTTGTCTTCGGGCACCGGAGGCGCGCCCCTGAGCGTGTGCCCGAGAATGGTCGCCTTCGTCGCGAGCGTCAAGGGATATTGGTTGGGACGCGCCTGCCGCTGCGGCCACTGGGCAATGACGCCGGCCACGTAATCCACCAGGCCGTGTACTCCGCCTTCCCGATGATGACGGTGGGGCGTGTGCTCCGCCACCACGAACAAATGGCTCTTGTTCGGAACACCCAACGTCCGCTTTAGCGTCCCGAGAATGATGTCGTCGATGTAGGCATCGGGATCCGGATGCTCGTTCACCAGCAGCCCTTCCGCACGCGACTGATAGGCACAGCCCAGGGCAAGATGGCCTGAGCCCGCGCCCATGACTTCGACGAAGAAAATGCTGCCCATGGCGGCGCTGGTCGCCTTGAGCGACTCGATCGATTGATCCGCCAGTGCAATGGCCGAATGGTAGCCCAGGGACATGGTGCCTTCGATATTGTTGTCGATGGTGCCCGGAAGGCCGACGACCTGGACGCCGAATCCTTCGTAGACCGCTCGGGCGCCCCGCAGGCTTCCATCGCCGCCGAGCACGACCAGCGCCGCATCCTCGAGGTAGGGCTGGAGATTCCGCATCGCCGCCTGCTGCACGCCCTCTTCTTTGAAATCTTCGAATCGGCTGCTGCCGATCGGACTGCTCGCGTGACTGCTCATGCCGCGCGTATCTTCTTCAGTCACTGTTTCGATCCAATTGTTCGCCAATCCGAGAAATCCATGCCGGACGAAATGCACTTTGAGCCCGTGCCGTTGTCCGGCAACCCGAATTTCTTTCAGCGCGGCGCCGGCGCCGGCGAAATCTCCTCCCGACACGAGCGCCACGATCCGTTTGATTTGGCGGGGCTTCAACGTCACGCGGTCTTTCCGTACCCGCTCGAGCGACACCCAGTTTTCCCGCGCCGCCCGCTCGCGTTCGGACAGTCCCACGGCGGTCGAATAGCCGGACAAGCGGCCTTGTTCATAGGTCAGGAGCACGACGTTGTCCTGGCTCTCCTTGTAGTCGCTGAATTCGGTGAACGCTTCGTGGAAAGGACGCGGGTCCAAATAAATCATGAGGGCTCGAAGCGTCGAGCTGTGGGTGTACAAGCAAGCCACTTGGCCGCGATGGGCTTCTCCCAATCCATGAAGGCCGTCAATGACGTCCACGTAGAGATCGAAGAAGGAGTTCCCGCCGGGATAACAGTACAACGGGTCTTTGATCAGCCGCTTCGCGGTCGACACCTCCACGCCGAACGCTTTCGCCAGGGCCTCGGTTTCGGCCGCCTTTGCGACTCCTGTGATCCAGCCGAAATCGGAGGACTCCAACGCATGCTCGAACATAGGTTCCGCTGGCGGTTCGGATGCCGGACTGAGCGCTCGAATCACCCGGTGGTACAGCTGCCGGGTGTTCGGACTGTGGCTGATGAAGTGAAGGAACCGGCTCGGATCGAGATAATTGGACAGATGGAGAAAGTCGAGCTGTTGTCCGACCACGCCCACCATGCGGGCGAGTGCCGCTCCGACGGCGTCCGCGCGTGGCACCCCGCGTTCCTCGTCGAGCTGATTGGACAAGCGCCGGCCGACCCGATGCGTCTTGCTTTCGACACGGGAGATGCCGTGCCGCATCGTAAAGAGTAACGTGCGCTCCGCGAGATCGCGGGGAAGCAGCCAGAAGCGGTCGTCGCCCAGATCGAGCACGATGCGCCCTTCCGCCAGTTGGGGCGTGAGCTGGGCGCGCGGCACGATGGCGACCGGACGGTGATTGGCGGGCTTCAGCACCGAGCCGATCGGCGCGCGCAACAGCGGGTGCATGGCACCCTCAGCCACGAGGCGGTTCCAGGCCGCATAAAAGACCAGCGGATCTCCTCCGCAGGATTCTTCAATGACGGCGCGCCTGGCCGCCCGATAGGCGGGCGCTCCGGAAAATCCGCTTTGCGCCTCTTGGACAAAGCGCCGAAGACGGTCCATGGCTGCAAGGGCAAGTTTACCCCGGTCTCCCGTCGTCGAAGGCGGCAACGCGAGTGGTTCCACGTCGGCCACAGGAGCACGCCGCGCGAATTCTTCTGCATATGCTAAAAGTCCTTCAATCGTCACGAAATCGAGTTGATTTGTGGTAATCTGCATGCTCCCTCACATAGTGCGCCGGCAGCAGCATCGCCGGGTGTGAATGACATGTCGCGTAGCATCTTTTGGACCTCTGTGCCTCTCTTGTCAATACCTGAGGAACTCAGATGCGTAAAGCAAAAATCGTCTGTACGATCGGACCCGCCAGCGATCACCTCGAGACGCTCGATCGGTTGATCGAGCAGGGCATGAATGCCGCTCGGCTGAACTTCTCGCACGGCACTCATGCCTCGCATGCCTCGGCCATCAAGACCATCCGCGCGGCGGCGGACCAGCGCCGCGCTCCCGTGGCGATCATTCAAGATCTTCAAGGGCCGCGGATCCGTGTCGGCGAGGTAGCCGACGGCGGAATCGTCTTGAAGGAACAGCAATCCGTACGACTGCAGACGGTTCTGGCGCGGTCCGGTGGACAGCTTGGCTACGAATCCATGGCTGGATCTCCAATCCAGGAAATCCCCGTCACCTACCAACACCTGGCCCGGGACGTGCGTCCGGGCGCTCGCATTCTCATCAATGACGGCCTCATCGAGCTCAAAGTCGAACAGATCAGCGGAGGGCATCTCGACTGCACGGTGCTGGTGGGAGGCACGATTACTTCGCACAAGGGCCTCAATCTGCCGGGCACCCGCGTCAGCGCGCCCACACTCACCGACAAGGACCGCGAAGATATTCGATTCGGTGTGACCCAGGGCGTGGATTATGTGGCCCTCTCGTTTGTTCGCGGCCCCGACGACATCCGGGCGGCCAAGAAACTCATCGCCGGGTGCGGCGGCAGCATCCCCGTCATCGCGAAAATCGAACGACAGGAAGCCATCAACTGCCTGGACGCCATTTTGGAAGAAGCTGACGGGGTCATGATTGCGAGAGGCGATCTCGGCGTCGAGATGGGGCCGGAAGCCGTCCCCCTGCTCCAAAAGCGCATCATCGCGGAGGCCAACCGCCGCCGCCGGCTGGTGATCACCGCGACACAGATGCTCGAGTCCATGACACAGCATTTACGCCCGACGCGCGCGGAAGCCTCCGATGTCGCCAACGCGGTCTTTGACGGCACCGATGCCCTCATGCTGTCGGCTGAAACGGCAATCGGCGCGCATCCCGTCGAAACGGTCCAGGTCATGGACCGCATCATCCGCGCCGCCGAAGAGGGCTGCGAGCCCGGGATGGTCCCGAAACGGCAGAGCGACTTCGGCGATCTGACGCTGCCGGAAGCGATTTGCACGGCGGCCTCATCCGCCGCATCGGCAACAAAGGCCACCG
>JBKPKC010000096.1:0-10263 GCA_046765595.1 Nitrospirota bacterium | reverse complement strand
GCCCTGCACGATGTGCGATTCCGGCTGCTTGGGATTGAGGGCGATCGCGCGCTCAAGATGCTCGTTGGCTTCGGGAAATTTCTTCAGGCGATAGTACAGAACGCCCAGATGGAGATGCCCCTCAAAGAAGCTCGGATCGAGCTGCACGTTGAAGGTATAGGTCTCGAGGGCTTTCTGGGTATCCTTCGATTCTTCGTAGATGTAGCCGAGATAGTCCCTGATTTTTAATTCCGCCGGACGAACCTTGAGGATCACATTCAGTCGATCGATGGCCTGTGCGTACTCTTTTTGTTCGCCATGGATGAGGGCCATCCGCAACTGCGCGTCCAAATCAGACGGATCCTCCGCGATTAGATCCTCCAGCTCTTTTCTCGCGCCCTGATAATCCTTGGCTTCGACATAGATGCGCACGAGTTGATGGCGAATTTCACGATTGCGAGGATTGACGTTCTGAAGATATTTCTTCAACACCGCAACGGCGCGCTCTTTGTCATGGCGGGCCTCATGCACGGAGGCCAGCGCCAGATACGCCGGCTCAAACGCATTGTTCGCGGTCATGGCGCGCTCGAAACTCGCCATGGCGTCATCGACTTTTCCTGTTTCGAGCAGAATGCGCCCAAGATGGTAATGTCCCACTGCATTGTCCGGCGACCGCGCGATTCCGGCCCGCATGGCCTGCTCGGCCTCGGACGGACGTTTGAGATTCAGCAGCAGGAGCCCTTTCGAGAAGTATGCTTCGCCGGAATCCGGCTCCAACTCGATGGCGCGATCCAGCACGGTCAATGCCTTTTCCCCTTTGCCGCCGCCGGCGAGAATGCCGGCCATGTGGATCAGCATCCGCGCATCATCGGCGCGGCCGTCGGCAACTTCCTCGGCGTACCGCAGGGCGTTCGGCATGTCGCCGAGCGAGAAATGCAGGGTCGCCAGCCGGGCCTTGACCGATAACGCCGCAGGATCGGCTTTCAGGGCTGCCTGATATTCTCTGAGGGCCTGTTCGGAGTTCTGTGCGAGTTCCGCCTGATAGCCCAGCATGAAATGGTAGGCCGCAGACGGGTCCGCAGGACGAGCGCCGGTCGACGCCGGCTTGGTCGCCTCGGCAAGCTCAGCGCGCGCCACCTTCACGGGCGGAGGCGATGCGCAGGCGAGGAGGACGCTCAGGGACAGGATCCCGCAGGCGCAGCGTAGGGACCGTCCATCCACTGCGTCGGTGTAACATCCCTTCCGTGTCATGGGGCGGACCAGCAGTGCTTCATGAGGTGAGCCAAGAACACTCAACGATTATACGAAGCGGTCGTGACCGGGTCAAACGACTTCACTTTTGTCGAGACTTTCGAACTTGGCGTAGCGGTCGTGAAAGAACAGCTCTTTTTTCCCGATCGGACCGTTGCGGTGCTTGCTGACCAGGATGTCCGCGATACCTTTTCGCTCGGAGTTTTGATCGTAGACGTCTTCGCGGTAGATGAACATGACGACATCGGCGTCCTGCTCGATCGCGCCGCTTTCACGAAGATCCGCCAGCATCGGGATCGGCGGTTTGCGCGCCTCGACGGCCCGGCTGAGCTGTGACAGGGCCACGACCGGCACGTTCAACTCCTTGGCCAGCGCCTTGAGCGACCGGGAAATGTCGGAAATTTCCTGTTGGCGCGACTCGGCATCGCTCCGACCTTGCATCAGCTGCAGATAGTCGACGATCAGCAAATCAAGGCCGCGCTCGGCCTTGAGCCGCCGAGCTTTGCCGCGCATTTGCTGGACGGTGATGCCGCCCGTGTCGTCGATATAGATGGGGGCCTGCTCCAAGCGTCCGGCGGCTTCGGCCAGACGCCACCAGTCCTCCTTCTGAAGCTTTCCCGTCCGGAGCGCATGGGAATCGACGCGCGCCTCCGAACTGAGCATGCGCAGGACGATTTGCGGCTTCGACATTTCCAGGCTGAAGATGCCCACCGACGTGCCCGCGTGGAGCGCCGCATGGGCGGCCATGCCCAGCACGAGGCTCGTCTTGCCCATGCTCGGCCGTCCGGCGATCACGACGAGGTCGGAGGGTTGGAGCCCTGCCGTGATGTCGTCGAGGTCGTAGAAGCCGGTCGGCACGCCCGTTACATGCTCTTTCCGCTTCGAGAGCTTGTCGACCAGATCGAGGCTTTCCTTGATGATGGCATTGATGGGACTGAACGAGCGGTCCAGCTTTCCCTGGGCGATGCTGAAGACCGAGCGTTCGGCGAAATCGAGCAGTTCGTCGATAGGCGCCGTCCCCTCATAGCCTCGGGTCAGTACTTCGGTCGATGTGTGCAACAATTCGCGGAGCAAGGCTTTGTCGCGGACGATCTTGCTATGGTAGCGGATGTTGGCCGAACTCGGAACGGCCTGGACCAACTCGGCCAAATACGCCGCGCCGCCCACGGCTTCCAATTCGCCTTGCGCCTTGAGGCGCTCGGTCAGCGTAATTTGATCAATAACTTCGCCGGTCTCCGACAGCTCGAGCATGGCGCGATAAATCTTGCGGTGGGCGGTCCGGTAAAAGTTCTCCTCCACCACGAGTTCCATCGCTTTGGCCATCGCCTGATTGTCCAGGAGAACGGCCCCCAACACGGACTGTTCCGCTTCCACGTTCTGCGGCGGGAGACGGGGCTGCGACAAATCGATGCCCGGCATGGATTTCATGTTGACGCTCCCCTGCGCTGAGGCGGTCGCCCTGTGCCCAGCAGCGCCGCGCGTGACAATTTTTTCATGACCGGCCGATGGGGACGTCCATTCCGTCGTGTGTCTGGCCCGAGGCGCTCGAACAGCGCGACATGATCGTGGTCCATTCCGGGCGCCCCGACGACGACCAAGGCGTTCGCGCCCTGCGCCTGCGCAGCAGCGAGCGCATTTGAGAGCAGCGCCTGCTCGCCCCCCTTGACCAGCAGCTGGGTGACCCGACGGCGCCCTTTTCGCAACGTCTTCGCGACTTCGATCACTGCTCGCGCGGACCGCCGCGCTCCGGCGACCACGTAGTCGATGCGGCGGCCTTCAACGCCAGGCTGCGGGCGTTCCACTGCCCGGAACAGATGGTCGACGTCGAGCGCAAACCCGGTGGACGGAAGGTCCCGGCCGAAACGGCCGATCAAATGATCGTACCGGCCGCCGCCCCCCAACTCGGCGCCGACGCCGGGCGCGAACACGTCGAACACAACGCCATCGTAATACTCGAAGCCCCGGAACTCGCCGAGATCCAGGAGCAGCCTCTCCTGATGCCCGGCGTCACAGAGAAGGTGATAGAGCTGAGCGAGCCGGTCGAGCGGCGCCATCAGCGCCGCATCGCCTCCGGCGAGTGCGCGGCCGCGGTCGAGCACGTCTTCCTGGCCGGTCAGCTCCGGCGCTTCCCGGATCGCCTTGGCCGTGGATTTGGCGATGCGCTCGCTCGCGAGCAGCTCTTCGAGCCGCGGCAGATCCTTCCTGGCCGCCGCCTGCTCGGCGCGCTTCTGTCCGTTCGGAGAGAGCCCGGAGCGGGCCAGCAATCCTTTGATAAACCCGACGTGCCCCAGGGCGATCGTGAACGAACGGAGTCCGATCGCCTCCAGACATTCGATGAGCAGAGTGATGATTTCATAGTCGCCGGTGACGTCGCCGACACCGATCAACTCGGCACCGACTTGAAAAATCTCCCGTCCGCGTCCCGCATGCTCGGGTTCGTACCTGAACACCGACGTGCGGTAGGAGAGCCGCTGTGGGATGGTCTCGCCGGTCAGGCCCATGCCGATCGTCCGCGCCACTTGAGCCGTGGCGTCCGGCCGCAGCAACAGCGTCCGTCCGGTCGTCCGGTCGATGAACTGGTAGCAGGTTTCCAGCAGCTCGGCTTCGAGGCCGGGCGCAAGCACGTCGAGGTATTCGAAGGTGGGCAGAATGATCTCGTCATACCCCCAGCTCGCGATCTGCTCGAGCAGCCGTGCCTCAATACGGCGAACTTGGCTGGCGGCATGAGGCAGAATCGTCGCCATCCCCACAGGAACGAGCGAGCGCTCGCGCGACGAGAGAACGTGCCCAGAATTGGGGCGCGGCTTCGGGGGGGCAGTCGTCATGATGAACCGCTGGAGCGTGCGAATGTTTCGGCTCGAACCATCCAGGCGTGGAACGTTCAGGATAGCGCAGCGACCTTGACAGACAAGATGTCTTTGCTCGATTTAATGGTGTTCAGGACGTCGCCGGGAAATGCCTGATCGGAGCCGATGATCAACAAGGCATTCCCGCCGCGCTTCTCCAGCGCGCATTGCATGCGGACGATGTTGATATTGTTGTCTCCGAGGACCTTCCCCACCATCCCGATGACCCCGGGGCGGTCGATATTGTGGATGAACAGCATGTGGCCTTCCGGCACAACCTCCACCTTGAACTGGTCGATTTCGACGACGCGCGGCTCCTTCTTATGGTAGAGCGTGCCGGCGACGAGATGCGATTGCCTGCCCGCCTCGACTCTGACACGAATCAGACTCGTGAAATCGCCGGCATCGGTGCTCTTGACCTCTTTGACTTCGATGCCGCGTTCCTTGGCCACGATGGGCGCGTTGACGTAGTTGACCGGCGCTTCCATGATCGGCGTGAGCAGTCCCTTCAGCACCGCAATCGTCAACGGCGCGATCGAGAGATTCGCGACGTCGCCGCTGTATTCGACCGTGACCCGCTCGAGCCCTCCTTCGCAGAGCTGCGTTTCCAGCTTGCCGAGCTGCTCTGCCAGCGAGAGATAGGGCTGCAGCCGAGGCAGCAGTTCGGGCGAGACCGACGGAATGTTGACGGCGCCGCGCGCGATGCCCTTGGTGAAATAGTCCACGATCTGCTCGGCGATTCCCACCGCCACGTTTTCCTGCGCCTCGGTCGTCTGCGCCCCGATGTGCGGCGTGCAGACAAAATTGTCGAGCGTCAATAGCGGATGATCGGCCTTGACCGGTTCTTCCTCGAAGACATCGAAGGCGGCCGCCGCGACGCGCTTGCTCTTGAGCGCCTCGTACAAATCGCCTTCATGAATGATGCCCCCGCGGGCGCAGTTCACGATCATCACGCCGGGCTTCATCGTCTCGATGACCTGGGCGTTGATGAGATTTTTCGTTTCCGGGGTCAACGGCGTATGCACCGAAATGATGTCCGCCCGCCGGAACAGGTCGGGAAGGCCAACCATCTCGACACCCATCTTTTCCGCCCGATCGGCCGCCAGATAGGGATCGTAGGCGATCACGCGCATACCGATGCCTTGCGCCAGCTTGGTCAAATGACTGCCGATTTGCCCGACCCCGACGATGCCGAGGACTTTATTGAAGAGCTCGACACCCATGAACTTGTCTTTTTCCCACTTCCCGGCCTTGACCGACGTCGTCGCCTGCGGGATGCGGCGGCTCATCGCGCAAATCATGGACATCGTGTGTTCGGCCGTCGTCACCGTGTTGCCGCCCGGGGTGTTCATCACGACGATACCCCGGCGGGTCGCGGCAGGCGTATCGACATTGTCCAGGCCCGAGCCGGCGCGGCCCACGACCTTGAGTTTCTCAGCGGCGGCGATGAGCTCTTCCGTCACCTTCGTGCCTGAACGCACGATCAAGCCGTCGGCGTCCTTGATTTCCTTGAATAGCTCGTCCTTGGGCATTTTCGATTTCACCACGACGGTGAAGCCGGCTTGTTGAAGAAGCTCGACGCCCTGTTTCGAGAGACTGTCGCTGACCAGAATCTTCATGAGCACCTGCCTTACCTTCCTAACTTCTCCACTTGCTCGCCTATTTGGCCATCAGGAGTTCTTGCGCCTTCGCAACGCCGCTGCCGAGCTTGACCGGATGACCGAGTCCCTTCAAGACCATTTCCGTCGCGGCGACGGCCGTAATCACGTCGAACCGGTCCGCATAGCCCATATGGGACAACCGGAAGATCTTGCCCTTTAAATGGTCCTGTCCTCCGGCCGCGGTGATGCCGTACTGTACACGTAAATTCTTGTACACGGCCTGGCCGTCGACGCCGTCGGGAGCCGAGACGGCCGTCAGCGCGTCGCTGGGAGACTCCTTGGGAAAGAGTGCAAGACCCGCGGCCTGCATCCCTTCCCGCATCGCCCGGGCCAATTGCCCCTGCCGCGCGAAAATCTTCTCGAGGCCTTCGGCCTTGAGCATCTTGATCACTTCCTGCAGGCCGATGATGAGCGAGACCGTCGGCGTAAAGGCCGTTTGGTTCTTGGTCTGGTTCTCGCGTTCTTTTTTGAAATTGAAATAGAAGGCGGCATTTTTGGCCTTTTCGGCCAACGCCCAGGCTTTGTCGCTGACGCTGACGAACGCCAGCCCCGGCGGCAGCATCAGCGCCTTCTGAGAACCGGTGATCACCACATCGAGGCCCCAGGCGTCGGTCTTGATGTCGAACACGCCGAGCGCGGTAATCGCATCCACGACAAGGATCGTCTGGTCATGGCCCTTGACGATCTCGCCCAGCGCCTTCACGTCGTGCGAGACGCCGGTCGAGGTTTCGCTCGCCTGAACATACACGGCCTTGATGGCGGGATCCTTCTTCAGTGCGTCGGCGACCAGCTGCGGATTGACGGCATGGCCCCACTCGACCTTGAGTTCCGTCACCTGAACGCCGAAGGTCTTGCAAATTTTCCCCCACCGCTCGCCGAACTTGCCGCCATTGATGCACAAGGCTTTATCGCCGGGTGACAAGAAATTGGAGATCGAGCCCTCCATGCCGCCGGTCCCGGACGCCGCGAGCATCAGCACGTCGTTTCTGGTTTGAAAGAGCCATTTCAACCCTTCGCGGGCTTCGGCAAAGATGGGATCGAACTCGGGGGCACGGTGGTGGATCATCGGCCTCGCCATCGCCAGCAGGACCTCGGGGGGAACAGGCGTCGGACCGGGGGCTAGCAGATACCGCTTGAGCATTGACGGATCCTCCTGGAATGGAACGCGCGATTGGGTTAGGAAGGGGCGACGATACCACCGCCTTCCGAAAGGTGTCAAGGCAAAGGTCCGCGCAGTTTCACGGGAATTCGAGTGATTGCCGGTGAGCGTGATTGAACGGTCGAATCTTGACGGCCCGGGAGCCTGCTACCAAAGGAGGGCCTCTTCCCCCGTGCAATTCCTTGACAACTTTCCTAACCGTAGATAGTCTAGCGGCACGGATGATGCTTATGCGTTTCCCTGTAGCCGCTGACATCCTTGCTGTATCGGGAGCGAAGCTTCCAGTTCTGCTGCTGTGTGTGGGTTTGGCTCCCGGGCTTTCCGCCGCACTGGCTGAGCCTCATCCGACCGCACCTGCTGCGGAAGCGCGGGCCGTCGGACAATCGGACCAAGGCGCTGACCAGCGCCCTGACGAACCGGCCGCCGATCCGGCCGATGAACCAGACGCGAATCTCGTCCCCGTGGAGACCGACCTTCCTGCGGAGGCGCCATCAACCGCTGCTCCCGCTCCCGACAGCCGTGTGCCGCACGCCGAAGACCTCCTGACGGTGACTCCGTCGCCGGAGTCGCCGGCTTCCCGTTTCGCAGATTCGTTCGATGCGCCAGCCGAGACGGCACAAACCGCGCTGCCGCCAGGCACATCCGAAGCCGGCGAACTCTATAACGTGCCGATCGTGATGGACTCCTCCGTGCAAGGTCATATCCGCTACTTCAACACGGCCATCCGAAACCGGTTCGAGCAATGGTTGCTCCGGTTGAGCCGATACCGGCCGCTCGTCGAAACGATTTTTGCGGAGTTTCACCTGCCGAGCGACCTGGTGTATCTGTCGCTCGTGGAAAGCGGCTTCAACCCTTACGCCTATTCACGGGCCAAAGCGACCGGGCCATGGCAGTTCATGAAGGGCACGGCAAAGGTGTACGGCCTGCGCGTCGATGCCTACGTCGATGAGCGGCGGGATCCAATCAAGTCCACTGTGGCGGCGGCAAGGTATCTGCGGGATCTCTATGATTTGTTCGGGGCATGGCCGTTGGCCATGGCGGCCTACAATGCGGGCGAAGGCAAGGTCATGAGGGCGCTGCAGAAAGCCCAGGCGGAAAGCTTCACGGACATCTCGAAAACACGGTTGATCCGCCGCGAGACGAAGGAATATGTGCCACGCTTCATGGCGGCGACGATCATCGCCAAAAACCCCGACCGCTATGGGTTTCCGCAAGAGTCCAGCGCGCCGCATCAATTCGAGGAAGTGGTCGTGACGAGGCCGCTGCACTTCCATGCCATCGCCAATGCGACCGGCGTGCCCTATTCGGAACTAAGGCTGCTGAATCCGGAACTTCGCCGCGATGCTACGCCGCCTGGTGACGAGGCCTATCTGCTCAAGGTTCCGGTCGGCACGAAAGCCAAGGTGGAACAGCTGCTGGACCGCGTCCCCACGTATAAGTTCCCGCCCCTGCCCAAGTCGCAATTGGCATCGGCCAGCTCTTCGCGCTGGTATAAGGTGCGCGTCGGAGATACGCTGGAGAAGGTATCCCGGCGTTTTCGGGTTCCGCTGAAGACCCTGAAAACCAGAAACAACCTCACCGGCCCGACGATCAGGCCTGGCGACTTCCTCGTCATTCGTTAATTCGTCCCAACAAGGGATCGAGGTCGGTCACGTCCGTGAGGGAGCTCGCGGAGGAAAGCTACGGCTTTTTCGGCGCGGCGGAAGGCGCCAGCGGCGCAGCAGGAGTCGAGGCGTCTTTGGATTTGACGTCGAGGATCTTGGTACGAATCGTGGCCTCGCTTGTGAACGGCGACGTCGGATACGTCTTAATCAGTTCCTGATAGTGCGCCACGGCGCCTTCGGGACGCGATTGCGATTCCTCCAGACGCGCCAACTCAAACAGGGCCTGATCCTTCAACAATCCCCCGGGCGTGTCGACGATCGTCGTGAAGGCCTTGGCCGCCTGTTCCCGGTCCCCTTTCAAGAGGTAGGCATAAGCCAAACGTTGCTGGACAAGCCCGGCCAGCGCCGGATTGCCTCCATAGAGCAGCAAGAAGCGTTGATAGGTGTCGATCGCGGCCGGCAAGTCGTTGGCCTGGGCTTGGGCGTTCCCGAGATGTAGCATCGCCAACGGAGCAGCGGGCGTGCGAGGGTAGCGGTCCACGACTTCCCGATATTTATCCATGGCCTGCTTCAGGATGACATCGGCGTTTTTGGGGTCGCCGGTCGCACGGGCCGTAAGCAACCGCGTGGCGTCCCGGTCAAGCGCCTGCGCCTTCTCCGAGGCATCGCGGTCCATCCAAAACACTCCGCCGACGGCGGCGGCCGCCAGCAGCAGCACCGAAAATCCGACGAGCAGGGGCCGCCGGTATTCTTGCAGACGATGGAGTTGATGCTCCAAGCCGCTCAGCAAATGCGCTTCGTCGACCTCAAGCGTTTTGGCGGGAACTTTAATGCGGTACGTCATCGATGCAGGCAATCGGGCGGTGCCCATTTCCCCAAGCTGACCTCGCGTCTTATACTAAGCTCGTCACGAGCTTGTCAATGGAACCGCTCGAGCAGGACGGTAATGCACGATGACGCCGCAGCCCACTGCGTTTCCCGCCGTCTATGTTTGAAGACTACCTGGCCGACTTGGCCGCGAAGCACTTGACGCGACGACTGTTGCCGCTGGACTCGGCCACGGGGCCGGTGGTTCGCCTCGGCGGACGCGACGTCTTATTGTTCGCATCCAACGACTACCTCGGTCTCGCCGCCCATCCCGAGGTGGTGGCCGCGGCCGTCGGTGCCACCCAGACCTATGGCGCAGGATCGGGCGCCGCACGGCTGGTGTCTGGTTCCCTGCCGCCTCATCAACAGCTCGAGCAGGCTCTCGCGCAGTTCAAGGGCACCGACTCGGCGCTTACCTTCGGCTCGGGGTACCTCGCCAATATCGGCGCTATTCCCGCGCTGATCGGACGGGGCGGATTGATTCTCGCGGACCGCCTCTGCCACGCGAGCCTGATCGACGGCTGCCGTCTGAGCGGCGCGGATCTGCGCATCTACCGCCACAATGACATCGGGCATCTGACGGCGCTGCTCGCCCGACGACGCAAGGCCCGCGCGACTCTGATCGTGACGGACGGCGTGTTCAGCATGGACGGCGATCTTGCGCCCCTCCCCGACCTGGTGAACCTGGCCCAATCGTATGAGGCCGATCTCTATGTCGACGATGCGCACGGGACCGGTGTCATGGGGACGAACGGGCGTGGGACGGTCGAACACTTCAATCTGGAAACGCGCATTCCATTGCACATGGGGACATTGGGAAAGGCGCTGGGGAGCAGCGGAGCCTTCATCGCCGGTCGAGCCTCCTCGATCCAATATCTGCTGCATCGCTGCCGCTC
>JBKPKC010000095.1:0-13722 GCA_046765595.1 Nitrospirota bacterium | reverse complement strand
GCGTTGGCCGTGATCGTGGAGCGGTAGTCATGCACATCGACGATATCAAGGCGATCGCCGTCGCGGGTGCCGGCCAAATGGGGCGCGGCATCGCGCAAGTCTGTGCCACGGCCGGATATCGCGTGCTCCTCATGGACGCCTCTCCCGCGGCGGTCACGGAGGCCCTCTCCAAGATCCGCATCAGCCTGGACCGAGCCATTGAGAAGGGGACCCTCTCGCAGCGTCAAGCCGATGAGGCGATTGCGCATATCCATCCGGTAGGGGCCTCAGCGTCGACGGCGGGTCCAAATGGACTCCAGGATGCGCAACTGGTCATCGAGGCGATTCCCGAGAACCTTGCACAGAAGCAAGCGCTCTTCGCAGAACTGCATGGCGTCTGCCAGGGGGACGCCATTCTCGCCAGCAACACGTCATCGATTTCCATCGAACAATTAGCGGCTGCATCGGGGAGGCCGGATCGAGTCGTCGGCCTGCATTTCATGAATCCGGCACCGGTGATGCGGTTGGTGGAGATCGTCCATAGCCCAAGTACATCCGAGGACACCGTGCATGTGGCGGTGGAGTTCGCACGCCGGCTGGGAAAGATGCCGGTGATCGCCAAAGACGTTCCGGGTTTCATCGTAAACCGCGTGCTCATGCCGATGATCAACGAAGCCGCGTTCGCATTGGAAGAGGGAGTCGCCTCAGCCGAAGACATCGATGCGGCGATGACCACGGGGGCCAACCATCCGGTGGGACCCTTGGCCCTGGCCGACCGCATCGGTTTGGACACGGTGCTTGCGATCTGTGAGGTCCTCCATCGCGATCTCGAGGATCAGAAATTTCGTCCGTGCCCGTTACTGCATCGGTATGTTGAAGCCGGCCGGCTGGGTCGGAAAACCGGCCGGGGGTTTTATCACTATGAAGCGAGCGGTGAGCGGCACGAGGCTGCGGGCACCAAGACGTGAGGGACCGGCTATGGAGGAACGTCGCGATCGATTTCACACGCTGTCAGGACTCGAGATCAACCGCTTCTATCAGGCCGAAGATCTGAAATCTTGGTCGGCCGACGAAGTTCTCGGTGCTCCCGGTGAATATCCCTATACGCGCGGTGTCTACCCCACGATGTACCGCGGGAGACTCTGGACGATGAGGCAGTTCGCCGGATTCGGCTCAGCCGATGACACCAACCGCCGATTCAAATACCTGCTCGAGCATGGACAGACTGGGCTCAGCGTCGCCTTCGACATGCCGACGCTGATGGGCATCGATGCGGACGATCCGAGGGCCCACGGTGAAATCGGCCACTGCGGCGTGGCGGTCTCTTCCCTCGACGACATGGAACGCTTGTTCGCGGACATTCCACTCGACCGGGTCACGACATCCATGACCATCAATGGACCGGCCGCCGTGATGTTTGCCATGTATGTTGCAGTCGCCCAACGGCGCGGCATCCCGCAGGAGCAGCTGGGCGGCACATTGCAGAACGACATCCTGAAGGAATACATTGCGCAAAAGGAATGGCTGTTCCCGCCCGAACCGTCGCTTCGACTCATCACCGACATCATCGCCTATTGCACGGAACACGTGCCGAAGTGGCATCCGGTCAGCATCAGCGGCTATCACATTCGGGAGGCAGGTGCGACCGCAGCACAGGAATTGGCCTTTACGTTGTACAACGGACTGACGTACGTAGAGGCAGCGGTTAAAGCCGGCCTTCCCGTCGACCGGTTCGCTCCCCAGCTCTCCTTCTTCTTCAACGTTCATAATGACTTTTTTGAAGAAGTGGCCAAGTTCAGAGCCGCCCGTCGTCTCTGGGCCCGGGAAATGACCAGCCGGTATCGGCCCACCGATCCACGGTCGGTTCAACTTCGCTGCCATGCGCAGACGGCAGGGTGCTCCCTCACGGCACAACAGCCCATGAACAATGTCATCCGCACGACGATGCAGGCCCTGGCAGCGGTGCTGGGCGGGACGCAATCGCTTCATACCAATTCCATGGATGAGACGCTCGCCTTGCCCACTGAAGAGGCGGTGAAACTCGCCTTGCGCACGCAGCAAATCATCGCACACGAAAGCGAGGTGGCCAGCACGGTGGATCCGTTGGGCGGCTCCTACTTCGTCGAAACACTCACGAATCGTTTGGAAGAGGCGGCCCTGAGCTACTTCCGCACGTTGGACGGAATGGGCGGCATGGTCACAGCGATTGAGCGCGGATATCCGCAGCGTGAAATTCTCGATGCCTCGCAACGCTACCAGCGGGAGGTGGAGAAGGGCGAGCGAATCATCGTGGGCGTGAACCAGCATGTCGAGGGGGAGTCAGATCCAATTCCAACGTTGAGGATCGGGCCGGAGGTCGAACAAGATCAGGTGGCGCGCCTGTCGGACCTCCGCAAGGCCCGAGATCCCTTCAGGATGGCCGGAGCCGTTGAAGAGCTGCAGGAGGCGGCTTCATGCGGCGAGAACGTAATGCCGTATTTGATCGAGGCGGTGAAGGCCCGGGCGACAGTGGGGGAGATTTGTTCGGCTCTTCAGGAAATCTATGGAGCCTACCGGGAACCGGTGGTGCTCTGATTTGAGGGATTGGGCACGCCAATGAAGCTGGGGGCATTCGAAATTTATCCCGTGAGTGACGGCCGCTTCGCGCTGGACGGGGGCGCCATGTTCGGAGTCGTTCCGAAAGTCTTATGGGAACGGTGCTGTCCGGTGGACGAGTCGAACCGGATCCCGCTGAGTCTGACCGCCCTTCTCATCCGCGCACACGGCAAGCACATCCTGGTTGATACCGGCCTGGGAGCCAAGGAAGACGGAAAGTTCCGCAGCATGTTTGCGGTAGAGCGCACGCCGACTCTGCGGCAGTCTCTGAAGCATCTCGGCGTGTCTCCGGAAGATATCGACATCGTGATCAACACGCACCTCCACTTCGATCATGCGGGAGGCAACACGACGAAAGCGGAGGACGGAATGGTGCGGCCCGCCTTCCCCAATGCGCGGTATGTGGTGCAGCGGGGAGAATTCGAGGACGCTGCCTGCGCCAATGAACGGACGCGAGCCAGCTACCGGCGCGACAACTTTGGCCCGGTCACGGACCTCAATCAGTGGGAATTCCTGTACGGCGACACTGAATTGCTTCCCGGGGTCAAGGCCATCGTCACTGCCGGTCATACGCGCTGGCATCAAAGCATCAGGATCGAATCCGAGGGGCAAATCGCCTTGTTTCTCGGAGATCTCATTCCGACCGTTTCCCATCTCCCTCTTCCCTACATCATGGGCTACGACCTCTTTCCGATTCAGACGCTGGAAACCAAACGGTGGGTGTTGGATCGGGCATGGGAGGAGCAGTGGCTTCTATTGTTCGAGCACGATCCGCTCGTCCAGGCCGGGTACGTCCAAAAAGACGAGGATGGTAAATATCTGCTTCGCGAGGTGACCGCATGACAGTCGCAACAACACCGATGCGCATCCTGATCGGCAAGGTAGGACTGGACGGGCATGACCGCGGCGTCAAACTGATCGCACGTGCACTGCGCGACGCCGGCATGGAGGTCATCTACACGGGCCTTCATCAGACACCCGAGCAGGTCGTCAACACCGCGATTCAGGAGGACGTCCACGCGATCGGTTTGAGCATCCTCTCCGGGGCGCACAACACGCTGTTCCGCCGCGTGCTGGAGCTCCTTAAAGAGAGGGATGCGGGAGACATCGTCCTGTTCGGCGGCGGCATTATTCCGGATGACGACATGGCTGCGCTCAAAGCGGCCGGCGTGAAGGCGCTCTTTACGCCCGGGGCGCCGCTCCAGGGCATCGTCGATTTCGTGAAGGGAATCCACCCACAGTATTGAGGAAGGCATGCGCACACTAACGACCTCGATCGTCTCTACGTCGGACGAATACAAGTCGAACCGTGCGCATTATGAAGGCCTCCTGGCGGAGCTTCACAAGCACCTTGCGCTCGCTCGAGCCGGCGGCTCGGACGAAGCGGTGGCCCTGCACAAGCAGCGGGGCAAGCTGACGGCCCGCGAGAGAATCGCCGCATTGCTCGATCCGCACAGCGCCTGGCTCGAGCTGAGTCCTTTGGCGGCCGCCGACATGCATGAAGATCAGCTTCCCGCCGCAGGCCTCATTACCGGCGTCGGCTACGTTTCTGGGCGACCCTGCGTGATTGCCGCCAATGACGCCACCGTCAAAGGCGGCACCTACTTTCCCACAACCATCAAAAAACATCTCCGGGCTCAAGAGATCGCGCTCGAGAACCGTCTTCCCGCGATCTATCTCGTGGATTCCGGAGGCGTGTTTTTGCCAATGCAGGCCGACGTCTTTGCCGACAGAGAGCACTTTGGCCGCATCTTCTACAACCAAGCCCGAATGTCGGCCTTGGGCATTCCCCAGATTGCCGCCGTGATGGGAATGTGCACGGCGGGTGGTGCCTATGTGCCGGCCATGTGCGATGAGAACATCATCGTGAAAGGCACAGGCACCATCTATCTCGCGGGGCCGCCTCTCGTCAAAGCCGCCACCGGTGAAGACGTCACTGCCGAGGAGCTGGGAGGCGCCGATCTGCACACCCGATTGTCCGGCGTCAGCGATCATCTTGCGGACAATGATAAGGAGGCGCTGGAGATCTGCCGATCGATCATCGAGACGCTTCCGCGGCGGCCTGTCATGCGCAAGCGAGGAGCGATCGAAGAGCCGCGCTACCGGGCTGACGAACTCTATGGAGTCATTCCGAGCAGTCCGCGCGTGAGCTTTGACGCGCGAGAGGTTATTGCCCGTCTGGTGGATGGAAGTCAATTCCACGAATTCAAAGCGCGTTACGGACGTACCCTCACATGTGGATTCGCCCGGTGGACCGGTCATGAGGTCGGCATCCTTGCGAACAATGGGGTCCTCTTGTCGGAAGCCGCATTGAAGGGCGCGCATTTCGTACAGCTCTGTGCGCAGCGGCGTCTGCCGCTCATTTTTCTACAGAACATCACCGGGTTTATGGTGGGGAAAGACTATGAGGCGAGGGGCATCATCAAGGACGGCGCCAAAATGGTTCAGGCCGTGGCTACCGCCGATGTCCCCAAGCTCACCGTCATCATCGGCGCCTCTCATGGGGCGGGGAACTATGCCATGTGCGGACGTGCCTACGGTCCTCGCTTTCTATTCGTCTGGCCCAACGCGCGAACGTCGGTCATGGGGGCGCAGCAGGCGGCCGAAGTGCTCGTCACGGTGAAACAGCAGCAACGAGCCCGCGAAGGGTCGGAATGTCCTGAGCCAGAACGGCGCAGAATCCGGGAGACGACGATGGGCCAGTACGAGCGGGAGGGCAGCGCCCTGTTCAGCACGGCACATTTGTGGGACGACGGCATCATCGACCCTGCCGACACGAGGTCAATTCTCGGACTGTGTTTGGACATTGCGATGACCGTCCCGGTGCGCCGTTCCTATCCACCGGTGTTCCGCATGTAAGGCAATGGTCAGAGAGGCAGCCGATGTCGATTCTCATTGAGTCGGAGAAGGGAATCGCGCGCGTGATGCTGAACCGGCCCGACCGGCGCAATGCGTTCGATTCCACCACGGTTGAAGCGCTCCAGGGGGCGTTCGCCAGGCTAGGGAAGGATCGATCAGTGCGCGTAATCGTCCTGGGCGGTGCCGGCGGAATCTTCTGCGCCGGGGCTGATCTCCAGTGGATGGGTCCTGACAGTGTCGTGTCGGCACTCGTAGCCCGGCAGGATGCCGAGCAGTTGTTGACAATGTTCCGCACCATCAATGAATGCCCGTGTCCCGTCATTGGACGGATCCAGGGAGCCGCATACGGCGGAGGCTTGGGCCTGATAGCCGTATGCGACATGGCCGTCGCCGCTCGAGACGCCACCTTCGCATTCAGTGAAGCTCGACTGGGTCTTGTTCCCGCGATCATTGCTCCGTTCGTGCTTCGGAAAACCGGGGAGTCCTTCGCTCGGCGGTTCTGCCTCACCGGCGAACCCTTTTCGGCAGCGACGGGCCGCGAGGCCGGCCTCATCCACGAGGTGGTCGAACCGGCCGGACTCGACGGTCAGGTGACCGCGCTGGCGCAGCAAATTGCGAGCGTGGCGCCGCAGGCGGTACGGGACACGAAGGCGCTGTTGCGCAAACTTGATCGTGTTTGGACAGAAGAAGAGTGGAAGGCTTGCTTAGATGCGAACGTTCGGGCTCGTCTGTCGGGGGAAGCACAGGAAGGACTTCGCGCCTTCCGCGATCGCCGGGCACCGGTCTGGACACCGGCCGGCGGAAAGTAAGGACGCCTCGTCATGTCTCTTCAGAACCCAGAGCGGCAAACATCACGGCCGATCCGGATCACCGAGGTGGGTCCCCGGGACGGATTGCAGAATGAACCGGCCATCGTCTCAACGGAGGAGAAGATCTCGTTCGTGAATGCGCTGTCGTTGAGCGGTGTAGGGGAGATCGAAGTCGGATCATTCGTCTCGCCCAAGACCGTTCCGCAACTGGCCGATTCGGAGGAAGTCTTCAAGCGGATCGACCGGCGGCCAGGGGTCATCTATTCAGCTCTGGTGCCCAACGAACGCGGTTTAGCACGGGCGCGGGCTGCGGCGGTCGACAAGGTGGCGGTGTTCACTGCGGCTTCTGACTCCTTTACGCAACAGAACATTAATTGCACCGTGCACGAATCGATCGAACGCTTCAAGCCGGTCGTCTCGCAGGCCAAGGATGCCGGCATGGCCGTGCGCGGCTATATTTCGACGGCAACCCATTGCCCTTTCGAGGGGGCCGTTTCTCCGTCACGGGTCGTCCAGGTGATGCGGGCGCTGCTCGATCTCGGCGTCGACGAGATCTCGCTCGGCGACACAATCGGAAAGGCCGCTCCGTGCGACGTGAGACGATTGTTGGACGCACTCATCCCGCACCTTGGCGGCGCGGTGCTGTCGCTGCATTTCCACGATACCTATGGAATGGCTGTCGCCAACGTGCTGGCGGCTTGGATGGAATACGGTATCGCGTCGTTCGACACCGCCGCCGGCGGCCTCGGCGGTTGTCCCTATGCGCCGGGCGCGATGGGCAATGTGGCGACGGAAGACGTCGTATATGCGCTGAAAGCATCGGGCGCCGCCGTTGCCGTGGATGAACGTGTCATCGTCAATGCGGCCAGACGGTTGGCGGCAGGGCTGGACCGGCCTCTAGCTTCGCGGCTTTCACGCATCGACCACCATCAAACGACCGATGAGGCTTTGCAGTGCCGAGTGCTGCGATGACGGTCATCCAGGACACGGGAGGGGGCGCTGCGCTGGCGGACCAAGTGCGCGCCGGCAGCGTCAGGGCTTTGTCCCGTCTTATTACGCTGGTGGAGTGTCATCATCCGGAGGGTCTTGATGGGCTCCGGCGACTGTCGGCCGACCTCCGCCGGCCCACCGTCATAGGAGTGACCGGCTATCCCGGGGCGGGGAAGAGCACATTGATCAATGCCCTTGCGAAGGCCTATCGTCGCCAAGGCATGACGGTTGCCGTTCTCGCCGTCGATGTCAGCAGCGCGAGGACCGGCGGGGCATTGTTGGGAGACCGCATCCGAATGCACGAACATGCGCTCGATCCGGGCGTCTATATCAGAAGCATGGCGACTCGTGGCCATCACGGCGGTCTCGCGCGCACGACAGAGGAGGCCAGTCGTGTCTTGGCGGCGGCGGGCTTCGACGTCATTCTGATCGAGACCGTCGGTGTCGGGCAGAACGAAGCGGAAATCGTGCATATCGCTCCCACCGTCATCGCGGTCGTCGCGCCGGGACTGGGGGACGAAGTACAAGCGATGAAAGCCGGCCTGCTGGAACTGGCGGGAATCATCGTCGTCAATAAGGCCGATGCTTCCGGTGCCGACATGACTCTGCGGGACCTGCGCGAATGGTGCCCCGTTGTGATCGCGACGGTCGCCACGACCGGACAAGGGATCTCCGAGCTCGTTGCGTCGATCACTGCACGGGAACAGACGCATGCGTGGGCCAATCATCGGACGTCATGATCTGAGAGGACATTGAATCGGCGCGTCGGTATTCGCTGCGCAACTCTAACGGTTGCGGCATGGAGGACGCCATGAACCATCAGCTGCTCACGATCTCTCATCACATCGCTCGCATCACCCTCCACAACCCGCCGGCCAACACGATCACCGCATCCGTCCTGAAGGAGCTTGAACAGGTGTTGAGCGACATCGAACAGGATGACTATGTGCGAGCGGTCATCGTGACCGGGTCGGGGCGCTTTTTCTGCGCGGGGGCGGACATTCATGAACTGACCCGACTCAACAGCAGCCACGCCGGGACAGACTTCGCCCTTCACGGTCAGGCGCTGTTCAATCACATGGAACGTTGCGATAAGCCGGTACTCGCCGCCATCAACGGCATCTGCGTCGGCGGCGGTCTGGAACTCGCCCTGGCGTGTCATCTGCGGATCGCCTCGAGCGGAGCGTCATTGGGCTTGCCGGAGATCAAACTGGGGCTCATACCCGGATTTGGCGGCACGCAGCGGTTGTCAAGGGTCGTGGGAGCCTCCAAGGCGGCGGAAATGCTTTTGACCGGCGATACGGTCACGGCGGATGAAGCCTGTAAGATCGGTCTGGTCAGCCGCGTCGTTGCAGCCGATGAACTGATGACGCAGTCGGATGCCATCGCATCGATGATTGCGGCGCGCGGAACGGCGGCCGTGCAGGCGGTGCTCCATGCCATTCGAGGAGGTCTCGACATTCCGCTGTCCGAGGGTCTCGTCAGAGAAGCCGAATTGTTCGGCCGCCTCTGCGCGACGCCGGAGAAACGGAAGGCGGTTCAGGCCTTTATTGAAAAGCGGCACGCGCGAATGGCGCATACCGATGCGTGACCGGGTGTCCTAGAGGACGGGTGTTGCATGCTCGCGGATCGTTTCGCTCGATATGGCCGATCGTTGACCTTCCAAAGCCTGCCCGGGGCCGTGGTCCATGAAGTCAAACGGCGCGTCCTCGACAGCCTCGGCTGCGCGCTCGGCGCATGGAACGCGCCCCCTTGCCGCTTTGCTCGCCAATTTGCGGAGCAAGGCAAGAGCGTTGGCGGTGCAACACTCTGGGGGACTCGTCATAAAACGCTTCCGGATCTCGCCACCTTCGCCAATGGCGGGCTGGTGAGGTATTTGGATTTCAACGATACGTATCTCGCCAAGGAACCGGCCCATCCTTCGGACAATATCCCGGCCGTGCTCGCCGTGGCCGAGTCGAACGGAGCGTCGGGAAAACGGGTCATCCAAGCCATCACGCTCGCCTATGAGGTCCAGTGTCGATTGTGCGACGCAGCGGCGCTACGGCCTCGCGGCTGGGACCATGTGACGTACGGTCCATTCTCTTCAGCCCTTGCGGCGGCGCACGTCATGAAACTATCGGAAACTCAGACCCGGCATGCGGTCAACCTCGCCGGGGTCGCCAATGTCGCGCTGCGGCAGACTCGGGTCGGCGATCTCTCCATGTGGAAAGCCTGCGCCTTCTCGAACGCCGCACGCAACGGAGTGGTGGCTGCCGGATTGGCCGGATTCGGAATGACGGGGCCGTCTCCGCTCTTTGAAGGGGAGAAGGGCTTTATGAAGCTCGTCTCCGGGCCGTTTGAACTGCCCCCATTCGCGGCCGAGAAGGAGCACGCAGCCACCGCACGAGAAGGCAGGGTCCCGGGCTTCAAGATTCTGGACACGTACATCAAACATTATCCTGTCGAATACCACGCCCAGACCGCCGTCGAGGCGGCCTTGGAACTTCGCGCCGAACTGCTGCAGCTGGAAGGGAAGGGGGCCATTCAGGACGTATCCGACATCGAGATCGGCAGCTATGACGTGGCCATCGAGATCATCGGCCACGAGCCAGAAAAATGGCAGCCGACGACGCGGGAGACGGCCGACCACAGTTTTCCCTATTGCGTCGCGGTCGCCCTCCAGGATGGAGACGTCACGCTCCAGTCGTTTGGCCAGAAGCGGCTAAACGACCCGGCCCTGCTGGAATTGATGAAAAAGATCCGGGTCGTGCGTGAGCCCGACTTCGTGGAGCGCTATCCCGCGGCAATGCCCACCCGCATCAGCGTCAGGACGAGAGAGGGAAAGACCTATGTCAAGCAGAAGGACCTGCCGCTGGGTCATCCGGGAAATCCCATGTCGGATCAGGAGGTGGAAGACAAGTTCCGGCGATTGGCCGCGCGACACCTGAGTCACAGCCGTGCGGACCGTTTGATCGGACTCGTGTGGAAGCTGGATCGACTGAGCGATATCAAGGCGCTGATGCCGCTGATGCGAATGGACGCTTGAACACAATGAAACAGCAGGAACAGACGAAAGCTTCACGCCTCTACGACATCCTCCACACGAGGACGATCAGCATTCCCGGCGCTTTCAATGCGTTGATCGCGGTGCAGATCGAGCGGGCTGGCTACGAGGCGGTGTACGTGTCGGGGGCGGCGTTGTCCGCCTGTCGGGGCATCCCGGATATCGGGCTCCTGACACTCGCGGATGTGGTCGACGAGGCGGGCAGGATTGCGCGGGCCGTATCGATACCGGCCATCGTCGATGCGGACACGGGATACGGCGGTCCGACGAATGTACAGGAGGCGGTGCGCGTCTTCGAGCACGCCGGGCTCGCAGGCATGCAGATTGAGGATCAAGAGTCGGCCAAAAAATGCGGTCATCTACCGGGTAAGCGGCTCATTCCGGTCGCTGAAATGGCCACGAAAATCGAAGCGGCGGTAGCGGCGAAGAGCGACCGGCAGTTCACAATTATCGCCCGCACCGACGCACGGGCGGTGGAAGGCCTCGAGGGCGCCGTGCGACGCGCCATAGCCTACGCCGAGGCAGGGGCCGATGCGCTCTTTCCTGAAGCCCTGGAATCGGCCGATGAATTTCACCTGTTTGCTCGGCACATGCGCGAGGCGGGAATCACGGCGCCGTTAGTGGCCAACATGACGGAATTCGGAAAAACTCCGCTGTTGAGTTGTGCTGAATTTGCCTCGATGGGCTACCGGGGCGTGTTGTTCCCCGTGACCGCCTTGCGGACGGCGCTACGGGCGATCGAGGAGCTGCTCGGAGAATTAAAGCTGTTCGGCACACAGCGCGATTGGCTTCATCACATGATGACACGGCAAGAATTGTACGGGCTGCTCCGCTATCCGGAAGGTGTCGAGTCACCAGCGGGGAGGATATATGAGGGCGGCAATGAGCATATTACCGGCACGTGACCTTCAACACTCCATGTATAGCCCGGGCCTTGAGGGCGTCATCGCCGGAGAATCGGCGCTGTGCCTGGTGGACGAGGGGGAATCCGGTCTGTTGTACAGAGGCTACCGGATCGCCGATTTGGCGGAGCACAGCACCTTTGAAGAAGTGGCCTATCTTCTTCTCGTCGGACAGCTGCCGACTCAACCGCAATTAAAAGATTTCGGCCTGCAGTTGACCCAGCACGCATCGTTGCCTCGCTCCCTCGCGGCCTTTGTCGAACGGGTCCCGCACGGCGCACACCCAATGGATGTGCTGAGGACAGGCGTCTCGATTCTGGGCATGACGGATCCGGAGGCCGGCGACAACTCCACCGAGGCCAACCTCCGAAAATCCGTGCGCTTATTGGCGCAGATTCCGTTACTCATCTCAGCGGCGGATCGCATCGCAAGCGGTACCCCCCTCATTTCGCGGCACCCTCACCTGCGTTTCGCTGAAAATGTACTGTATCTCCTGACAGGCCGGAAGGGGGATGAGCAGGCGGGTGCCATGGCGCGCGTGCTGGATGTGTCGCTGACTCTTTATGCGGAGCACGAGTTCAATGCGTCGACGTTCTCGGCGCGCGTGACGGCATCGACCATGACGGATATGCATTCCGCCATCACCGCCGCAATCGGCACGTTGAAGGGACCGCTGCATGGAGGAGCCAACGAAGCCGTGGCGCAAATGTTTGTGGACATCGGCAGCCCTGCCAAGGCCGAACAATGGGTACGCGAGGCTCTCGGAAGCAAACGGCGCATTATGGGCTTCGGCCATCGCGTGCTCAAACACGGGGATGCGCGTTCTGCCATCATTCAACGGCACGCCGAGGTCTTGAGCCGGATGTGCGGGGACCAGCGGTGGTATGAGATTGCGATGGTCGTCGAACGGCTCATGCGGGAGGAAAAAGGCCTGTACCCGAACCTCGATTTTTACACGGCGGTGGCCTATCTGCTGATGGGCATTCGGCGGACGCTCTATACGCCCGTCTTCGTCTGTTCCCGCATCACCGGATGGTGCGCGCACGTCATCGAGCAGCAGAACCACAACCGGCTTATGCGCCCGCGTGCGTCGTACGTGGGCCCTTCCAAGAGGGAGTACATTCCGCTTGATCGCCGTACCTGACCATATTGCGCAGGCGAGGAAGATCGACGGATTCGGACCGGCCTTCCCGTGGAGTTCCTTTGCCGAGTTCTTCGACACAAGGGTGCATGATCGTACGTTGCGGCATCGATCCTTCCTGACCTTTTACCACGATGAGAGCCGCGCCCGCTTAACATACACGTATGGGCAATTCGGCGCGGCCGTCCAGCGCGCCGCCGCCTTTCTGCAGCACGATCTCGGCCTCCGTCGCGGCGACCGGTTGGCGACGGTCTTGTTCAATCATGACCTGACCGTCATTCTGTATTTTGCCGCCTGGATCGCAGGAATCACAGTCGTCCCGATTAACGTCGAAGAAAACGCGGACAAAAAGCGCTTCATTCTCGAGCATTCGGAGGCCGCCGCCGTCTGCTGCTGGCATTCGCACGCGGACGAGCTTATGGACCTTCAGCAGGAAGTCCCCTCCCTGCGGCATGTGGTCGCCGTCGGCCCTGACGGCTTTCGCATCCGACGGGGCACGACGGCACTGGCGCCGTCCCATGCGAACGGCTCCATGGATTCTCCTCTCCGGTCATTGGACGACGAAGCGCTGATCGTCTATACGTCCGGGACCACCGGCCGGCCCAAAGGCGTCGTGCTGACCTTCGCCAATCTGCTGAGCGATGCGGACGCGATTGCCGACTGGCATGGCTTCGGAATGGACGATCGCCTGATGTGCGTCCTGCCTATCCATCATGTGAACGGAACCGTCGTCACGCTGGTCACGCCCTTTTACTGCAAGGGAAGCGTGGTGCTTCATCGAAGGTTCAGGAGCGCCTCCTTTTGGCAAAAGCTCCAAGAGGAGGGGGTCACCTGTGTCAGCGTTGTTCCCACGCTGCTGGAATTCCTCTTGGATGCCGGTGACGACGTGACAAGATACCAATTGCCGCGGTTCGGAGGCTTCATCTGCGGCGCAGGTCCGTTGTTGAAGGACACGGCCGTACGGTTTGAAGACCGATTCAATCTTGCGATCCGCCACGGCTACGGCCTGTCGGAAACGACCTGTTACTCCTCCTTTCTCCCCAATGACTTGGCGCCCGATGCGCATCGCCACTGGATCAGGGATTTCGAATTTCCCTCCATCGGTGTCCCGCTGCGGCACAATCAGATGGCGATCCTCGACGACAATGGGGGGCCACTCCGGGAAGGGCTACACGGCGAAATTTGCATCCGGGGAGCCACCGTTTGCGCCGGGTACTATAAGCGGGACGATGCGAACGTCGGTGCGTTCCAATGGGGCTGGTTCCGCTCCGGCGACGAAGGCTTTTTCCTGCGAGACGGGCAGGGCAGACCGTTCTTTTTCATCTCGGGGCGGCTCAAAGAATTGATTATCCGAGGCGGGGTCAATATCTCACCTCTTGAGATCGACGACGCGTTGAAAAG
>JBKPKC010000094.1:0-2894 GCA_046765595.1 Nitrospirota bacterium | reverse complement strand
GAGTTGGCCTTCATGGCGAACGCGATGAGATGAGGGACGTTCTGAAACGCGCTGTCGTAGGCGCGAATGTGTCGGGTCAGCGTCGCAGAGCTATAGATGTAGCAGGGCGTGCCGACCTGCTTCGCGATCTGGCTCACCGCAACCTGCTCGCAGTAGAGCTCCCCCTGCCGGTATTCGAAATTATGCATCCTGAAAATCCTCGGTCAGCATTTCCAGGCCCGCCAGCGACAGGCCGTGCATGGACGTTTCGAAGGCGTCCTTGAATTTGCGATACCGGACCTTTACATGGGGAACCGCGGCTTTGATAGCGTCAGAATCCACAAGCGCCTTCAGCGCATCGGGCGCTGCGAGCTTCAGATGTTCGAAATTGACGATGACATCCATCTTGGCCTTTTCGGCCGCTTCTCGGATTCGATTGATGAGCTCATGCACGTTCAGCCGATCGACCGCTCCCTCCAGATCCATGAACAAGGCAGCAAACTTGTCGTGCCGCTTGACCTTGATGTTCAAGGTCAATTGCTCCGCGGAGGGGGCCTTCGGATCGAACCGCTGTTTGAGCGCATGCAATGCGCTCGGAATGAGATGATCCGTATCGAGCACAGGCAGCTTCGCCTGCAGATTTTTGAGCACGGACGCGAGCGGCGACAATGTCCCCTTCGGACAGCTCCGTTTCACCAGCTTGCGGAATTCCCGGTTCATTTCCCACCGGGCAATCAGCCGCTGCTTGGTGCCGGCGAGCCGGTACCAGATGTTGGGCAGGGAATAGAACTGATGGTTCGCCCAATGGAACCCCTCCTGGAGCTGCTCTGGAGTCATCCGGCTGGGCTGAAACACCACATGTTTTCCGTCGTACTTGGACCAATCCCGGTCGAAAATCCGGCCGGCATTGTTGTACCGGTCGAAGAGTGCGGTTCCTGGCAGCGGAGTCAGCACATTGAAATACGCGAGCTCGACATGGTTTTTCGTCAGGAAATCGACGGCCCGCTCGAACACCGCTTCGTCGTCATTGTCGAATCCAAATACGATGCCGGGATTCACCATGATGCCATATTTATGGAACATTTGAATTTCTTGCGAAAACTTCTTTACGCGATTGAATGGTTTGTTCGTTTCATCGAGACTATCTTCGTCCAGCGATTCCATGCCGACGAACACCGACACACAGCCGCTTTCAGCGGCCAATTTGACCATCTCCTCGTCGTCGCCGAGAAACAGCGTGGACTGGCAACCCCATTTAATTTTGAGGGGCTTGAGGGCCGTCCACAATTCACGGCAGTACGCCCGGTTGCTGTTGTGCAAGTCGTCAACGAAGGCCACAATGCTGCCGTCTTCGAGGCCCACCCTGATCTTCAGGGTCGAGAGAAACGCCCGCCACAGCGGTTCGTCGCGCATGCGTTCGACTAATTCGCTTCGAACCCACCGCTGCACGTTTTTCAGTTCCGACACCACCTCATCGACCGGCCGGCGCCTCGTGGTCTTGCCGTTGAACGGTGAGACGCTGCAAAACTCGCAGTCGAAATGGCAGCCCCTCGTCGTGAAACTGCACTGGCGCGTCATGTAGGAATCAGGACTCAACAATTCGACGCGCGGGGGCTTGTACCGTTCGAGGGACGGAAACGCCGTCATCTTGTAGACGCGCTGCATCGCGCCCGCTTCATAGTCCGCGACCAATCTTGGCCACAAGTCTTCGGCTTCGCCGCAGACGATGGCATCCGCGTGCTGGAGCGCTTCGTCCGGACAGTAAGTCGGATGCACGCCGCCCATGACCACGATCTTCCCCCGCTTTCTGAATTCCTTCGCGATCTCATAGGCTCGGGGCGCATAACAGGTCATGATCGAGAGGCCGACCATGTCGCAAGGCGTATCGAAATCGATGTCTTGTACCGCCTCATCGACCAGATCGACGTGCCAGGATTCGGGAGTATAGGCGGCAATCGTCGGGAGGCTCAGCTTGGGAAACCAGACCGCTCGCCTTTCGGAGGCGGTAAGATGGTACTGGCTGTTGCGGGGATAGGGGTCGACGAGCAGAAGCCGCTTGGCCGCTTGGAGCTTCAATGCTTGTCCCTGCCGGATCGGTTGGATCAGTGCCATCAGTCCTTCCTCCACTTCAGCGTAGGTCAATTTTTACTTATCTGGTTCCCACCGGACGTAACGGCGGGAGGTTGACGTCCTGCCCCTGCGGTTCAAGCACGGGCGGAGCTTCTTCGGCTTCCCGTTTCTTTGCATCCAGGGCATCGAGTCTTTTCTGACGCTCGATGAGCGGCGCGACTCCCACATCTTCGGGAGGAACCGGCGATCCGATCACGCCGCACGCGGTGGACACCCAGGCGGCAAGCACCACGATCGCGCCCTTCACGATAACATCCGTTCCAGGTGTCTGATCCGCTGCTCGACCTGTGCGCTGGCCGTGCCGCCGATCTGCGATTTTCGGTCGATCGCCGACTGCACGGTCAACCGCGCAAACACGCCTTTGTCAAAGCGATCGGAAAACTGCCGCAATTCCTCCAGCGTAAACGACGTGAGTTCTCGTCGCCGTTCGAGCGCCGATCGGACCACCCGGCCGGTCACCCCGTGCGCTTCGCGGAATGGCAGGCCCTTGCCGACCAGATAATCGGCGAGCTCGGTCGCGAGCAACCCCCCGCCCTGCACCGCCTGCTTCAGGCGCTCACGGTTTACTTTGAGCCGACGCATCAATTCCGTCAAGACTTGAAGCGAGGCCGTCACCGTATCCAGGGCGTCGAAGAGCGCCGGCTTGTCTTCCTGCAAGTCTCGATTATAACTCAAGGGCAGCGCCTTCATCATGGTCAAAAGATTGATCAACTGGCCGTACACACGGCCGGTTCGCCCGCGAATCAACTCGGGTACGTCCGGGTTCTTTTTCTGGGGCATCATGC
>JBKPKC010000093.1:0-4436 GCA_046765595.1 Nitrospirota bacterium | reverse complement strand
GGTATGTGACGCCGTCACCCCGCTCGCCTCCAATCGGCGATTGAACACGCCGACGCGACGACATCCAGAAACCCGGCTTTGGCCGCAATTTTTGGTGTGGCCTCCGGCGTGCCGAACTCTGATGACGGTTGCGGCGGATCGTAATTCGGCTGGGCCGCGAGTAAGAGAGAAGACGCAGGGAAAAGAAAGAAGAGGATGAGAGGAAATGCCCTGCGGGAGAAGATCCGCGACATCAACGTTGCTCCTTTCCTGTTACCAGGGTGAGGCACGCCGCGCCATGCGGTCAAAAGAGGCGTAGTATCCGGGACTTGACACCTGACGTCAATATGAGGCGCTGAGTAACGGACGATGCGGCTTCGCCTGAGCAAAGAAAATGCCATTAGGGGATTGCTTCACTGGCTGAGAATTGCCTGGGGAAAGACGGTGACGCGCGGGCGCATAGCCCGTTGAAGGCGTATGAGCTTGTGACCGGATTGGCCACATGCGACGAAATGGTAACAGCCCCTAAGGGCTTCGGCTTCAGCCTATGCTGCACTCACAAAGCGACTCTTGCCCCCTGGAATCCCGCACCTTTATGATGGCCAGGCATGACGCCGGAAGAAGCACGCGCCTACTACAACTTCCTTCTCACCTTGTGCATCCGGAAGGCCGAGACGTTCGGTCCGTTGGCCTTTGCCTTTATCAAAGACCATAGCCTCAGCGCCTTGGGCCTGTTGCCGGAAGAGCAGTTCAATCTCTTCGTCGCGACCGCCGAGGCCTTCGCCGAGGAGCCGAAACGCTACAGCCACAAGTTGGATTGTCTCCAAAAGGCACTCGACGTCCTGCCTGGCGCGAGTTTTTTTGATCCCGAACTGGCCCGCCAAATCGAGCACGATATCCAGCGTCTGAAAGCCGAGCTCGAGTTGTATACAGCGGCCATGAGACCCGAGCGTCACCTTGGCGCGGCGGGCAGCCCGCCCCAACGGATCATCGTCGAAACCGACATGCCCGATTACTATCTCTCTATCGCGCAACAGCGGGCCGCCGCCTATTACCAGGAGAAATACCGCCTCACGAAGGAGTCCAAGATCGCCCAACATTTCACGTCCGCGTCCCGGAAGTTCGAGCCGGAAACGACGGCCGTGCAGAAGGAGTTCCCGGGCGCCTGCGCGCCATTCGTCGCTGCGCGAACCGGTGCCTGGCACGTCATGCTGCCGTTTGATCTGAAGATCAGCCGGTCGCCGGAGGATCCCTTGGACGCCGCCCTGCGCATCTGGTATGCAAAGATCGGCTACTCCTTCCCGCTTCGCTATGACATGGGACGGCTCTGCAGCTATTATGACGACCAGGTGCTTGATCTCGACATGAGCGATCCGAATCTCTTATTCGTCTCGGTGGGACCGCTCAAGGATTCCACGCTTGGGAAGATCGATCGGCCGGTCCCCGACGACGTGCCGCTCGAGATCGGACTGCCGCGCGCCTTTCTCGAAGGAACGAACTCACTCGGCCCCTACGTGCAGGTGGGCTGCAACATCAAGGTGTGGTTCGACGCCGCTGCCGTCAACTTGCTCGTCCAGGGCGCGCCGGATTTACATGAATATGGCTTGGAAGGAGGAGCGGGACTGCTGACGAGGACCTATGCCTCCGAGAAAACCGCCGCCTATGCCGGCGCCGGCAGCCAGCCCTGGCAGGACGGGCTCAGCTTCAACTATGTCAACCTCCACATTCGATTGCTGCCCGAGGTCGCCACCGCCCTCATACCGGCGCACACGCCGATCTTTTCCCTCTATCCAGTGACCGCCCGTGGACAGTTTCAACTCATGGACGCCCGCACCATCTCATAGACATCGCCCCCCAGCTCCAAAAACCCGAAAATAAATCTTAAAGCGCCGATTACACGGAGGGCGCAGGTCACCCCCCGGATCTGCAAACTAGACACACCCACCAAAATCGATTTGACGAAGCGCTTCATACACCACCACTGCGACCGCGTTCGAGAGATTCAGACTGCGGCTGTCCGCCAGCATGGGAAGCCGGATACAGCGCTCACCGGCAAATTGCGCGAGCAGTTCCGGCGGTAAGCCTCTGGTTTCAGGGCCGAAGAGAAACGCATCGCCGGCGCAGTATCGATTGGCGTCGTAGCGTTGGACTCCTTTCGTCGAGACGGCAAAGAGCCGTTGGTTGTGAAAACGGGCCGCGCAGCTCGGCCAGTCATCGTACACTTCGACCTTCGCATACTCATGGTAGTCCAGCCCGGCGCGCCTCATCTGCCGGTCGTCCAAGGAAAATCCCAAGGGCTTGACCAGGTGCAGGCGCATACCCGTATTGGCGCAGAGCCGTATAATATTTCCCGTATTTGGAGGAATCTCCGGTTGATACAAGATAATGTCAAACATGATGTTTTCCCCTCCGGCTGGCGCAACATGCCACCGGCTCGGCCGACGGCAGTGTACCAAATCGCGATTCCTTCCCCTAGGGCGGTCCCTAGTGTCTGCCGCTTGCCTGGTAACGGATGCTGAATCGATGAAGACACCGCCTCATTGCCGCAATACCACCAGCACCATGACTCTTCGGCTGCGGGCACTGATCATTCTTCTAACCAGTCTTTCGATGCTCGCCATGACGTCTCCGGCCTACAGCGAAGAGGAGGAGCCGCCGACGCCGCTGGCTGGAGAGGAATTCGACACTCAGGTCATGGGTGAAGCGGTCAAAGTGCCGGCGCGCGATCGCAAGAGTGTGACCGCCGCGAGCTTCGGCGTACAGTACCTGCCGGACGGCCCCAGCTTTTACCAAGTGCTGCCGTTTGGAGCCTTGTACGTGTGGCGGAATTCGGATGACCTGAGGCAGCGCTTCCGCGGGACGTTTTCCGGTCCCGTGAACGACCTGACATACAATGTGGGATCGCACTCCTCCAGCGGTTGGGAACTTCGGATGACGCTGAACACGATGATCATTCCGCTCGGCCGGTCGGAGTATGTGGAAGGCCAGATCATCCGCGACGTCGAGCTGGAATGGAGCTACGTGTTCGGCGGGATCGGCCTCGCCTATCGAAGGCTGTTGGATCCGGGCCACCAGGACAATGCCCTGGAGATGTCCCTCACCTATGAACCGGGTTACCGGTGGTTCAAGGGCACGAGCAAGACGGCTTCAAACTACATCATCCCGGACGACACCTATGAAGGACGCGTGCATGCGCGGCTCCGCAGGGACGCGTTGGAACGCAATCTCATGGAACTCCCCCATCGCGGCTTTGCCTTCGGCGGAGATGTTTTTTACGGGCATCGGGCGCACTGGAGCACCTGGGGAGGAGGCCTCTTTGGGACGTCGAATGAGCGGCAATATCTGATGGGAAGCGTGTTCGCGGTCGGTGCAGCCGGTGTGCCCTTCGTCAAAAGCGAACGGCACCGGTTGGTCGCATCGGTGTACGGCGGAATCGGCCAAAACCTCGACCGGTTTTCGACGTTCCGATTGCCCGGAAGGCCGACCGGCTATGAATGGGAAGCGCTGGCCCTGCCGATGCTGCCGAGCGTTGCCTTCAACGAATTATTCCCCCGAAAATACGGCATTGGCCATCTCGAATACCGCTACGAGGCCATATTCTTCATGTATCCCTATGTCCGAGGGTCCTGGGGGTTAGTCGAACAGCCACGGTTTCAACCTGACGGCTCGATCAAGTACAAGATGGACGCCATGCCGGCGGTGAGCGGAGGTCTCGTGACCGGCGCGCCATGGCGTTCCCAGGTCGAAATCAACTACAGCTATAACTTTGGAATCTACAGCGATCACAGCGGCGGCCCGCCGCTCCCCGGCCGTCACGGATTTTTCATCTTCTGGTCCAAAGAGCTGTGAGCGCCGCTCAGGAGGCTTTTCTCTGTGCGGCCACGGTCGCCCGTGCCGACATCAGACGCCTGCGGGGGAAGGGCTGGGCGGAGCGCCGAAAGACGGTTCGTCGCAACCAATGCGACAGCGTACTGGGGACGAGCTTGAGGAAGGGAAGCGGATCGTCCGCGGCAAACACTTCGAATTGCGCCACATCACGGTAGCTCTTGAGCCATTCCCACAGCGTGTATTCTCCGTTACGCCAGTAGAGCCATGCCGCGCGCGCCTCATTGACCTCGCTCACCCATGCCGAGGCTCCGCTTCGCAGCTCGCAGGTCTGCGGCTGATGTAAGAGATGGCAATACCACACGTACGGCAGCGAAAATCCGGCGGCGTCCGAGAGACCCGCCTGCCGGTTGAACCGGCAGGGCGTGATTTCGATGACCTTGTAGGTCCCGTCGCGATCATCCCGTTTGAATTCGATGCTGGCGTAGCCCGTCAGCCCAAGCTGTTTACAGATGTGCGCTGTGAGGTGCACGACAGTATCGTCATGCACCTGTTCGACCAGCGAAGAATTGCCAAAATGAGGAGGAAACTGCCGCACTTTTCGTGAGGTAAAGATGCCGAGCGGCTCCGAG
>JBKPKC010000092.1:0-1962 GCA_046765595.1 Nitrospirota bacterium | reverse complement strand
AGGGAGAGTTGCAACCTGAGCCCTGTGAGGCGGGATATGAGCGGCTCGCGCTGTAACACAGCGCTGTGAACCTCCGCAAGCCATGTCACAGTCGACGAGACCTGTTGTGGCTGGATCTTCGTGCCCGGTTGGATGGGATGAGTGTGAGCGAGGTTTCAGTTCAGGTCAGTGCCGTTTGAAGTACTGCACTTCCCGTTCGTGCTGTTCAGCCGCTGTCCGTGTCTTGAAGGTCCCCAGGTTTCGACGCTTGCCGGTCTTGGGATTCTTTTTGCGTGAGTACAGCCGATACCCGCCGGATGACAGCTTTCGGATCATCGGCTAAATCTCTGCGACTTCGGCAACGATGGTGTGATAGCCCGAGGCGCCGGCCGGTTGCGGGCGGACCAGCTCGGCAATTTGAAGTTGCCCTTTTGTGTCGGTGGCCCGGACGACCGTTTGGTACTTGCCGGGTTTGGGTGGCTTCCAGGTGTAGCTCCAGAGCACCCAGGAATAGGGAGACATCGGCGGCTCGATCCGGCAATCATTCCAGGTGCGGCCGGCATCGAAGCTCAGTTCGACTTTGCCGATCGTATTGGGTCCGCCGAATGCCACGCCGCGGAACGTCTGCTCCGGTCCCCTTAATGTTTGGTAGTGCCCAGGGGAATCGATCCGGGAAAAGACCTTGATCGTACCGTCGTCTGTCCAGCCCTTACGCTGCCAGTAGCCCAAGTAGTCGCCGGGATACACCTCGATCTGGTGGATCCATTTGACGTTCTTGATGCCGTAAAGTCCCGGTACGATGAGCCGAAGCGGGAAGCCATGCTCTTTCGGCAGTTTTTCCCCATTCATTAAGAAGGCAAGCATGACGTCGTCCTGCATCGCTCGGGTGAAGGGAATGCTGTCATCGTATCCGTCGATCCCGCGAAAAATGACGTCTCTCGCAGTCTCTTCGTCTACGCCAGCGTCTTCGAGGAGTTTTTTGAGTGAGATCCCGCGCCAGGTTGCGTTTCCAAGGCTGTCGCCGCCCGGCAGCGTGTCGATGCACATGAGCGTAGATACCTGATCGTACGAGTCGCGATTCAGAATGTCCCGCCAGCCAAGCAGCATGGGTTTTTTGACGACACCTCCCACGTTCAATTTCCATTGCTCGATATTGACCTCACGGGATACGGAGACGACGCTGTCGGCGTAGTTCACGACATAGAACTTCGAATTGTTTGTGAAATAGGTGGTCTCTCGGGGCGGAACTGCAAACATTCGGCCGAAGACGCCCCCCAGCGCATCACAGCCCCCTGTCATGCCCAGGAGGGCCCCGAGTCCGGTCGCTTTCAGAATCGTTCGACGTGAGAAGTGCATATTTTTATCCATTATCGTACATGCGTTATCTCTGCTGCAATGTGCAGAACGAGCGATGTTGTGCTATGCTGCGCGCGTTTCCGCCGCAAGATAAGGTGACGCATGAAGACGCCATTTTCTAAAACAACGCTGTTGCAGATAGGGATCGTGGCCGCACTGTTGTGCTTCGTGACACCTTACGGTTCCGATCGCGTCTATTCTGCCGATTCGCCACAGGGGCAGCCAAAGAGCCAACCAGAACAATCTCCTGAGGAGGCGGCGGGCGGAAAACACAATTTACAACTCATGCGGAAAGCCTGCGATGAAGATGTCAAGAAGCTCTGTCCGGACATTAGACCCGGCGGCGGACGAATATTACAGTGTTTGCGCGGCCAAGAATCGAATCTCTCTCCATCCTGTCGCCAAGCCTTGGGGCCTCGTTCCTCGAATCCTTGACGGGTTCTCCTCGAGAGGCTTCATGTCTGTAATAGCCTCATAGCCTCTGAATTACTATTTTGAATGCACAAGAACCACTTGTTGGGTTGTTTCAGGATTTTGGTCTTTTGCCAGTTCGTTCTCCCCATCGTATTTCCCCTATGGAGCATGAGTTTGGCCGAGGAGCCTGCCGCTCCGGTACAGGGGCCTCCG
>JBKPKC010000091.1:0-10102 GCA_046765595.1 Nitrospirota bacterium | reverse complement strand
CAGCGGGGCAGCCGGTGCTGGATGTCGCTGCCCGGTCAGCAAAAACTGGAGGACGTCCTCGCCGCGATCCGGCAGGCCGGCGGCCGTCTGGTGTCCGTCATTCCGCACAAAGGCACGCTCGAAGAACTTTTTCTCGAGCAGACCAACCAAGGGGTGTGAGATGCAGAGCCTGTTGGTCGTGGCGCAGAACACGTTTCGTGAGACGGTTCGCGACAAAATTCTCTACAACCTCGTGTTCTTTGCGTTGTTGCTGATCGGCGCCTCGGTTCTGCTGGGCACGCTGACCATCGGGGAGCAGTCGCGTATCATCAACGACGTCGGCCTGGCCGCCATTAACCTGATCGGCGTCATCATGGCCATCTTCGTAGGCATCGGTCTCGTCACGAAGGAGATCGAACGGCGCACGATCTATACGATCCTCGCCAGGCCGATCACGCGAACGCAATTCGTGCTCGGAAAATATTGCGGCCTGGTGTTTATCGGCGGCCTCAACATCGCGATCATGTTCGCGATGTTTCTTTCCACGATTTGGCTGAGCGGGAATGCAATCTTCGGCTCGTTGTTCCAGGCGGTCGAGCTGATCTGGGTGGAAGTGCTTCTCCTGACGGCACTGGCGATGTTTTTTTCGACCTTCAGCTCGCCCACCCTCAGCGCCATCATGACCTTGGGCTTCTATGTCATCGGCCACCTGACCGGCGATCTGAAAACCATCGCCGAAAAAACGAAGAATCCCGCCACCGAAAGCTTCATGACCGCGTTGTACTACGTCTGTCCGAATCTAGAGTGGCTGAACGTCAAAGGGCAGGCCGCCAGCGGCGTGCCGGTGAGCGGCGAATATCAAATGGCCGCCACCGCCTATGGTCTGCTCTATGCCGGATTGTTGCTGCTCGGAGCCTGCCGCATCTTCGAGCGACGGGACTTCTAAGGAGCGTCTCCGTCAATGAACGCGCTTGCCGTTGTGCCGCCCGACCGGTGGATGGAGATCAATCTCCTCGAGACGCTGCGCGACCACTACTGCGAGCATCTGGAGGTCTTCACGTATCCCGGAGGAATGGGCCGGCTCGGGGCGAAATCCTGGCGCGAGCAGCGGGACCGTCTTAACGAGGAATTGATCCGCGTGGCGACGGCGCTCAAGGCGGCGGGCCGGCTCGATCTCATCTTTTTCATCGTCTACGACGACTTCCTCCTGGTGGAAACGGCCGAGCGCTTGCGCGGCCTCAATGTGGCGATGATCAACTATCACGTCGATATGGCTTTTCAGTGGTACCGGGTCATCCGCACGGCGCCGTACTTCGATGTGCTGGCGGTCGCCCAATTGACGAACGCGGAGCATCTCAAATCCTATACCGACCGCATTGTCTGGATGCCCATGGCCGCCAATCCGAAACACTACCGGTCGAAGGCGGCGACGGACTATCGACAGGCGGTGTCGTTTGTGGGCAGCTTCAATCCCTACCGGCGGGCGCTGCTCAAGACCTGCGTACAGCAGGGCATCAAGCCCGTCGTCTTCGGACGCGGGTGGCAGCCGCATGAGCCGAACGTCTATGGATTCGACTGGGATTGGCACAAGGTCCTGCACGACCTTCGGTACTATGCGGGACCGCGGTGGCGGGCCGAGGGCGCCCAGAGTCTCACCGGCCCCCTGAGGCGCAAGCTGGCCCGCCGTCATCTGTTCGAGCGGCTCGACGGGCCGGAATTTCATCCGCCCTGTTCGGACGAGGCGCTGCCCGATATTTTTCGGACCAGCTGCGTCAACCTGGGATTTTCCGATACCGGATGGCACGCGGACGACACGGTGCTCGATTCGAAAAATCTCCAGTGCCGGCTAAGGGACTTCGAGGTCCCCATGTCCGGCGGATTTTATCTTGTCCAGCAAGCGCCCGATCATGCGGAATATTATCGACTGGGGCGTGAAATCGAAACGTGGACCGACGCCGGAGAGCTCGTGGAAAAGGCGTTGTTTTATTCCCGTCATCCGAGAGAAGCCGAGCGCATTCGGGAGGCCGGGCATGCGCGCGTGCTCGAGTGCCATACCTGGAAACATCGGTTCGACCGCTTGTTCGCAGAGAAGGCGATCGCGAGGAAGGCGGCATAGCGCCATGAGGGCCAAGAGCATGTACATCCATCTTGAACCGGCAATTGAACCCTGGCGGCAATTTCTCGCGCTGATGTGGGCGATGACTCTGCGGGAGCTGAAGGGGCGCTACCGGCGGTCGGCGTTTGGGGTGCTCTGGGCGGTGCTGCCGCCCGTGTTCTATGCGGCGTTGTTTACGGTGCTTCAGGGCATTCTCCACATTTCGACCGGCGACGTCCCCTATGTGCTCTTCGCCTATGCGGGCCTCGTGCCCTGGGCGTTTTTCGTGAACGCCGTCAACCGGTGCGGGGTCAGCGTAGGAGTCAACGCCGGGATCGTGAAGAAGGTCGCCGTTCCGCGAGTGGTCTTTCCGGTGACCGCGGTCGTGACGGCACTGGCTGATTTCGCCGTGTCAGGCCTCCTGCTCGGGATGTTGTTGGCCTGGTTCGGCGTGGTCCCCGGCATCCATCTGTTGTGGCTCATGCCGATCGTGATGATCACCATTCTTTTTGCGCTCGGCTGCGGGCTCGTCATTGCCGCGCTCGGCGCGTTCCTCCAGGACGTATTGTTCGGACTGCCGCTGCTCATGCAGCTCTGGATGCTGGCGACGCCCATCATGTACCCGCTGACCCAGGTACCGGCGCCGTGGATGCCCCTGTATGTCCTCAATCCCATGGTGGGCATCATCGAAGGATTCCGGCAGGTGCTGATCCGGCAGGCGGCGCCCGATATGGCGCTGCTCGGGCTGTCGATGGCGGCGACCGGCATGGTCTGGATGATCGGATGGCCGCTGTTCAGAACCCTCTCTCAACATTTTGCGGACGCGGTGTAGCGATGACGGAATCAGTCAGCATCCGAGTCGACGGCTTGTGGAAGCACTACGGACTGTCGGCTCATCCGGGCCTACCCCAACTCGCCCGGGCGCTAACGGCTTCGGTGTGGGGCAAGCCGGCGGACAGTGGGTCCGACGTCTGGGCGTTGAGGGACCTATCGTTCGAGGTCAAGCGGGGAGAGACGGTGGGCATCATCGGTCGCAACGGCGCCGGCAAGAGCACGCTGCTCAAAATATTGGCCGGTGTGAGTCCGCCGAGCCGAGGCCGCGTCGAAGTGCACGGTCGGATCTTCCCGATGATCGAATTGAACGCCGGCGTGCACCCCGAGCTCACCGGGCGGGAGAATACCTATTTGTTGGGCGCGATCATGGGAATGCCGCGGCGACGCATGGCCTCCCTCCTGCCTGACATCGAGCAGTTCGTCGAGCTCGGCGACTGGTTCGACCGCCCGGTCCGCACCTATTCGAGCGGCATGGTGGCCCGTTTGGGCTTCGGCGTGGCGACTCGCATCGAGAGCGACGTCCTCTTGATCGATGAAACCTTCGCGGTCGGCGATCTCAAATTTCAAAACAAAAGTTTGGCCCGGCTCAAAGAGCTGCGTGAAAGCGGCGCCACCGTGATCTTGGTGACCCACAGCCTCGACATGCTTCAGTTTATTGCGCAGCGGGGCATCGTGCTCGATCAGGGTGCGATTGTGGCGCAGGGCTCGGCGCTCGAGGGATTGCGCGCCTACGAACAGCTGGTGTTCGGCAAGGACCGGTCGCGCCTTGAGCAGCGTGGCCGCTCCATGGGGGGGAGCAATGACCTGACGATCCTCAGCGCGAGGATGTTCGGGCCCCAGGAAGAAACGTTGACGGAAATCGAGACCGGTGCTCCATTCGGCATCGAGATCCGGCTGCGCGTGCACCGCCCGTTGGACAGGCCGGTGTTCTCCGTCGGGATCCTCAATGCCACGGGCGTGGTCTGCGTCTGGAACGTCTCGGAGGAAGATGGACTGCGGTGCGAAGGCGTGGACGGAGCGATGCGTCTCCGCGTGTGGTACGGCGAGCAGACGCTGTCGAAAGGCGCCTACGAGGTGAATTTTGCGCTGCGGGAACAATCCTCGTACGAAACCCTTGCTCGGCTCGGCGGCATTGCGAGTTTTGCGGTGACGGGATCGGGCCGGGCGCGCGGCATCATGGCGCTGCCGGCTCAATGGCAGCTTCATCGCGATGAGGCAGCATAGCACGAAGCGGAACGCCGAGAGGGAACGCATGGACATCTACACACTCACTTTGTCGGGTCCAGAACGATGCACGCGCGTGAGCGATTGAACCGGTTGGCTGCCAAGGCATCCGAGTTCCGGCATCGCCTTCGGCTGTGGTGGAGCGGCCGCGGACACGATAAGGCCTATCGTGATTATCTTCGTCTCCAGCTGAACCGCTCCCTCTTGAAGCGAACCAATCACCCCAGGCTTCGTACCCAGCTGCTCATTGAACAAGTCGCGGCTTCGAATGGCGTCGCTGGTGCGACCGTGCTCTGCATCGGCTCGCGGGACGGTTATGAGTTGGAGTGCTTCCGGCAACAAGGATTTGCCCACGTTCTCGGCATCGACTTATACAGCGAACGGCCCGATATTCTCGCCATGGATATGCACGAAATGAAATTTCCTGACGACCGTTTCGACATCGTCTATGCCTGTCACTCACTGGAACATGCATATGACGCCGCGGTGGTGACCGGAGAAATCGTTCGTGTCGCACGCCAAGGAGCCCTGGTCGCCATCGAAGTCCCAATTCAGTATGCCACGACCGATGCGGACCGGATCGACTTCCGGAACTTGGATGGCCTCCTCACGCTGTTCCGGGGCCATGTCGGAGATGTGCTGTGGTCCGAAGTGCAGCCGCCCCTTACGCCGAGAAATGAGAGCGGCACCTCCATTCTCCGGACCATCTTTTCTGTCTCGAAGTCGAGGTCCTCAGCGGCCGCACCGGAGTTCGCCCACGCACGCACCGGCGGCGCCGTGTGGAACCAGCCGCAATGATGAGCAGCGCCCCCAGTGTAGACCGAGTCCCTCTGCAATACTCGCTGGGCTACTCGCTGCGTCGATCTTTCGTCGATGAATTCTATGCACGACACATCCGGACTTTGCCGGCCGGCAGCCGCGTACTCGATCTCGGTGGATACAAGTTTCGCAAACGGGGGGCGTTCGACATCGCCTCCTATCCGGTCCGCGTCACGTATGCGAATCTTTCACGCAGCCAGCAGCCCGATGTGCAGACCGATGCCGCGAGTCTTCCCTGCAAGTCGGAATGTTTCGATGCGGTCGTCTGTTCTGAACTGCTCGAACATGTCGACGACCCGAAGGCGGTGCTGCAGGAAATGTATCGAGTGCTGAAGCCAACGGGGGTCTGTCTTATTTCCGTGCCGTTCCTGTTCCACATCCATGCCGACCCCTGCGACTACGGCCGTTATACCGACCACTACTGGCGCATGCAGCTCCAGAAACTGGGATTCGACAACATCAACATCGAAGCCCAGGGCCTTTTCTGGAGCGTTGCGATCGAGATGTTGCGTGCTTGGTTCTACGAGCGCGTCAAGCAAGGACGCCTTCAATCGGCGGTTCTTCAACGCCTCATCACGGCGCTGGTCGCGAAAGGCAGACAGGCGGCGTTCCGTCGCGAGCAGCGGGTCGAGGCGTTCGATCATGCGTTCATCAAGCGCTATACGACGGGCTACGGAATTCGCGTGGTGCGGCCATGACGATGCCGAAGATCTGTCTGACCGGCGGTGACGGGGTCGGGTGGGCGCTCGACGAAGATGTCCGCCTGACGCGGAAGGCCATCGAGCGGCGAGTGGACTTGACGGCGCTCGAGCGGTGCGACGTGCTGCATTCCGTCTGGTGGGAGCCTCTGGTGTCCATGCCGCCCGCTGACCTCGCCGGCAAGCGAATTGTGTGTCACATGTCCGGCGAGCCGTTTCGCTATCTCTGCCTGCCGCGTCACCGTCACGCGGCCGGCGCCGTTGATTGCTGGATTGCCCAAACCACACAGGCGGCCCGACAATGCGCCGCCATCGGGCTTCCCCACGCCTGTATTCCGTACACGACGGACGTGGAGTCGTTCCGCCGGCTGCCGGCCGGGCATGAGGCCCTCCTGGCCTTCCGCCGAGAATGGAACATTCCGGAAGGCCGCTATCTCATCGGCAACTTCCATCGGGACTCGGTCGGGTCCGACGTGACCGTTCCGAAGAAGGTCAAAGGTCCGGACATCTTTGCGGAGATCGTCCTGGCGCTCCATCGCCGCGGCTGCCCGGTGCACGTGGTGTTAGCCGGACCGCGCCGGCACTGGATCCGGCGGCGCCTCGAGGACTGGGCCATTCCCTGTACGTTCATCGGCGAGATCACCAAGGACGATGATTATGAACGCAACGTGTTGCCGCGCGAGACGGTGAATCTCCTGTACAACCTGCTCGATCTGTATCTTGTGACCAGCCGCTCGGAAGGGGGGCCTAGATCGCTGATGGAGGCGGCGGCCGTCCAATGCAAGGTCCTCAGCACGCCGGTGGGATTGGCCGGCGATCTGCTCGAACCCGGCTGCATTTACACCTCTCCCGTCGACGCCGCGTCATTGATCGAGCAAGACATCAACGGCGATCGGCTGGCAGCGGCCGTCCGCACCCACTATGAACGTCTGATGGCCCGCCATCGTCCCGAAACGGTCGGTGTCTTGTTCGACAAGGTGTACGCCCGCGTCCTGGCAAATCGGGCGCCGAACAAATCCATTGAGGCGGCACCCAGACCGGGCGGCGAACCGGTCGGCGCGCCGACCTTCATTCAGCGTTTGCGGTCGGTGTGGCGCCGCGACCGATTCCGAGTCGGACTCTGGCACACGTTTGTTGCGCCTCCCTATGGCGGCGGCAATCAATTCATGCTGGCCCTTCGGAACGAGCTGCGGCGCCGAGGCGTCGCGGTTGTCGAAAACGAGCTCAGGGAAGACGTGGACGTGTATCTGCTCAACTCGATCCATTTCGACATCGAGCAATTCGTTGCATTCGCCGATCGGCACCGGCTGCGGGCAGTGCACCGGATCGATGGACCCATCCACCTGATTCGAGGCTTCGACCGGGAAAAGGATGAACTGTGCTTCGAATTGAACAAGCGGTTCGCGGCGGCCACCGTGCTGCAATCGACGTGGACCTATCAGCGCATTACCGAGATGTGCTACCAGCCGGTGAAGCCGGTGATCATCAGGAATGCGGTCGATCCTTCCATCTTTCATCCGCATGGGCGCGTGCGGTTCGACTGCCGCCGCAAAGTCAGGCTCATCGCGACGAGCTGGTCGAACAATGCGCGGAAGGGAGGACCGATTTACCGGTGGCTCGAGGAGCAGCTCGATTGGGATCGCTTCGAGTTTACCTTCGTCGGGAATGTGTCGGTCCCGTTCAAGCGCATCAAGAGCATTCCGGCGGTGGGATCGGAAGAATTGGCGCGGATCCTGCGCCAACACGACGTCTATATCACGGCGAGCCAGAACGATCCCTGCTCGAACGCCGTGATCGAGGCGCTGGCTTGCGGGCTGCCGGTCCTGTATCGAAATGACGGCGGCCATCCCGAGTTGGTCGGCTACGGCGGCCTCCCATTCGTCGATCAAGAGGAGATTCTCCCGCAGCTGGACCGCATCGCCGCCAACTATGACATGTTCCAGCGGCTCATTGCCGTGCCCACGATGGATGAGGTCGCCGAGACCTATCTGACGCTGCTGAAGGAAGCGGCGGTCTGATGGGACGGGCGGAGCACATAGAACGACCCGGACACGTCACGGGATTCCGCGAGGCGATTTCGCAGGCGGCCCGTCAACATGAGGACGCTTTTTTCAGCTGGTTCGACCATGCCCAGGACAAAGAATCCTCGTTCGTCAGGGGCAACTGGGATTTCCTGTGGCATATTGCTCATCCGCTCGCGCCGTATCTGACGCAGCCGGAAACGAAGACGGCGCTGGAAATCGGACATGGGGGAGGCCGGCTGCTCGCGGCGGCGGGCCGATGTTTCCAGTTCGTCATCGGAGTGGATATTCACGGCGAGAATGACAAGGTGTATCACGCGCTACGAGAGCGGGGCGTCCGTAATGCGCAGCTCTTGAAGACCGAAGGCGCCTTGCTACCCGTCGGAGCGGCGCATGTCGACTGCGTGTATTCCTTCATCGTGCTTCAGCATGTCGAAACCTACGCGGTCTTCACGCGGTACTTGGAAGAAACGTTCCGGGTGCTCAAGCCGGGCGGGGCGGCGGTGTTGTATTTCGCACGGCGGTACCGGTGGTCGTTCAATCGGGCCTCACGGCTCTTGTACGCCCTCGACAGGCTGATCGAGCCGCTGCTGCTGCGGCAAGGCTATGAGGAATTGTCTGCGCCGGTCAACAGCACGAATTTGAGAATTTCGCTGCGGCACGCGTCGGCGCTGGCGCGGACGATCGGCTTCGAGGTGCTGCGAGCGCTGGTGTCACGGCGAAGAGTCCCTGACGGCGCGGCGCTCTACGGCGGGCAACATGGGCTTGTCCTAAGAAAACCGCAACGGCGGCTGGTCGACACGGTGGCGCATGGCTGACCGGCTGGGCCAGCTACGCCTGGTGGTGTTCTTTACACGCGGCCTGTCGCTTCGGGTCTGGGACGAGATCGGGATCCTGGAGCGTGAGGCCGCGATTTATCGACGGCTCGAGCCGGCGCTCCGGCGCATCACGTTCGTCACATACGGCGAGCGGGACCAGGTCTATCGCCGCCGGTTGGGGGCGATTCGGATACGGTCGAACCGCTGGGTCATGCCGGGACGTCTGTATGAACGGTATCTCACATCGGTGCTGCCTTGGTCGTGGTCTGGACCGGTCGTCGTCAAGAGCAACCAGCTGCAGGGAGCCGAAATTGCCATGGCGGCCGCCAGGGTCAGAAACAGACCGTTCATTGCCCGGTGCGGCTACCTGCCGTCCGACAACATCGAGAGGGCTCATGGGACGGATTCGCCGCAGGCCAAGGATGCGGAGGCGCTGGAACAGCGGGTCTTCACAGGAGCCGACCGGGTCGTGGTGACGACACCGGCCATTCGTCAGAAAGTTCTCCATCGCTATCAGCTGCGGCCGGAACGAGTGCGCGTGATTCCCAACTACGTCGACACGGGGTTGTTCGCTCCTGGTCCATCGCAAGATCGACGGCCGAATCGGTTGCTGTATGTGGGCCGCTTGGATGAGGAGAAAAACCCCCGGGCCCTGCTCGAGGCGATCCATGGATTGAATGTGGAATTGGTGATGGTGGGAAAAGGCTCTCTCGGTCAGGCGCTGTCCCGCGAAGCCGAGGAGCGCCGGCTGCCGGTGACGTTCCTGGGCAACCTGCCGAACCAGGATCTGCCCCGGTTGTTCAATACGGCGGCGGCATTCGTCATGCCGTCGCTCATCGAAGGCCATCCCAAGGGGTTGCTCGAGGCCATGGCCTGCGGCATGCCGGTCATTGGAACGGATGTTCCGGGCATTCGACAGCTCATTCGTCATCGGGAAACCGGATATCTGAGCGAGTGTTCGCCCATCGGCCTTCGTACGGCGATCAGTCAAGTGCTGGCAGACGAAGTGCTCCGCTGCCGGATGGGCATGGCAGCTCGTGCGTATGTGGCTGACCAGTTTTCGCTCGAGAAGATTGTGGATCTCGAGATGAGTCTGCTCGACGAACTCTCACATTCGCCGACACAGATGAGATGAGCTACCGGCGGGAAATAGACGGGTTACGTGCCGTCGCGCTCATTCCCGTGATGCTCTTTCACGCGGGGTATAAGGGGTTCGGCGGGGGGTTTGTCGGGGTCGATGTCTTTTTCGTGATCAGCGGATACCTCATCACGTCTCTCATTATGGCTGAACGGGAAGCAGGGACATTTTCCGTCGCCAAATTTTATGAGCGCAGGGCAAGACGCATTTTGCCGCCGCTGTTCACGGTGATGGCGGCGTGTTTGCCCTTCGCGTGGTTATGGATGGTGCCCGACCAATTAGAAGACTGGTCGAACAGCCTGGTCTGGATCTCGCTGTTTGTCTCGAACATCTATTTCGGAACGGAAACGGGATACTTTGCCGCCAATGCGGAGGAAAAGCCGCTCTTGCACACATGGAGCTTGGCGGTAGAAGAGCAATACTATCTGGTATGGCCGTTGCTGCTCATATCTTTCCGTCTTAGAAAACCTTGGCAG
>JBKPKC010000090.1:0-6637 GCA_046765595.1 Nitrospirota bacterium | reverse complement strand
ACTCCATCCTGTTCAGGGGCAAGACCTTTGTCCACCTTGAGGAAGGGGACCACTTGCTTCTCATTCCAGAGATAGTCCCCAGTGGGCTTCCCGGCGATGTTTCTGTTCATCGTATCTTCAAACAAGATGGCGGCAATGATTCGCTTGCCCGAAAAACTGGGACTCGTAATGATCCGCGTGCGCATCTGATGGACGACGGCAAACATTTCATCGTCGTTCGACCATGCGCCTTCTTTGATTCCGTATTGATGCAGCGCCTTGGGCGTGCTGCCCCCGCTTTGGTCGAGTGCGGCAATGAACCCCGGACGTGTCTTCATCTGCTGCTGTTGCTGCTCGCGAGTGTTCATAGTGCTTCCCTCAGCTGAAAGTGGAGGATCAGGTTCGTCCTCATTCTTCGTACAAGGCCTCCAAGCGAAGCAGCACTCTACAGCGCGGGCCTGGACGGGAATACTGTCAAATTTGACAGGCCCCCATGATCCCTAGGAGCTTCCCGAGGAGGAACGTGTGACTGGAAAGACCCGCTGCAAGGTGGAGGAAAGGACTCACTGGCGAAGCCAGGCCAGCGCGGCTTCACGTTCGTTCGCGTTGAAATGGCGAACCTCGGCCTTGACGAAATGCTTGGCCAGCTGAGGTGCCAGCGCAAGGAAGGAACTATCGGACACCGCGGCGATCTTTCCGACGAGCCGATGATGGTCGCGGACGAAGCGCAGATGTGAGATCAGCGCGGCAAAGCTGTCCCACCCCGGGAAGGACGAGGCTTCGACCATGATCCCGCGCAGCGTCCCCTGGGCCTCGATATAGGGGTCAACCACCGTGGCCAGCGCCGTGAAATCGTCCGCTCGAAGAGGCCCTCGAGGTCGAATGACGAGGAGCCCTTCCTCCCGCCGCAATTCATGGTCGAGCATCCCGGCACCCTTCTGTTTCCGCGACGGTACACCACCCGTCCGGATATTCGCAACGCCGATCTTGTCTTGACCTCGCGTTGAGCCAAATGGTAGTTTCACACCCTCCATTTCGGATCCTGTTATGCCAAGCCTGCAATCCGTCAGACGGAAAATCGATTCCGTCAAAAAAACTCAAAAGATCACGAAAGCGATGAAGATGGTCGCGGCGGCCAAGCTGAAGCGCATGCAGGACCGTATTCTCGCCGCGCGGCCCTACGCACTGAAGATGCGGGACACGATCCGCACCCTCAGCCGGCGCGTGAATCGCGACGCGCATCCGCTGCTCAAAAAACGGGACGAGCACCGGATCGTCGTGGCGGTGGTCACCAGTGATCGAGGATTATGCGGAGCGTTCAATGCGAACATTCTGCGCACCGCGGCCGCCGCACTCAAGGAATTCGAATCCAAAGGATGCGAAGTGGAAGCCGCCGTCATCGGCCGAAAAGGCCGCGACTTTTTTCGCAGACGGAACTGGAAAGTGCGGCGCGAGGTCGTGGACATCTTCGACAAGCTGTCCTTCGAGCACGGCATGCTCCTGGGGAGCGAGCTTCAAGCCATCGACGACTACGTGAAGGGCCGCATTGACGCTGTGTACGCCATCTACAACGAGTTCAAATCCGCCATTCAGCAGCGTGTGGTGGTGGAGCGGTTGCTGCCGATCGATTGGGTGGTGGAAATCACGGCCGTCGCGGAGACCGCCCAGGGGACGGAACAGATGGCCGGCGGCTACCTGTATGAGCCGGACGAAAGCGAGGTGCTGCGGGAGCTCCTGCACCGCAATTTTCACGTGCAGGCCTACCGCATGCTTCTCGAGTCGTCGGCCGCCGAACAAGGCGCCCGCATGACGGCCATGGACGGCGCGACGCGCAATGCCGGAGAGCTCATCAAGAAATTGACGATCTACTATAACAAGACCCGTCAGGCCGCGATCACGAAAGAACTCATGGACATCGTCGGCGGCGCCGAAGCGCTGAAGTAGCCCGTCAGAAACTCGCGAACATGTACCGGACGCCGACTTCGATGTTCCATTGATAGGCCCCCATGACATCTCGCCCCCAGATGCCCACTCCAGGACGGACATAGGCCCCAAACCGCCCGATCAAGTTCCTGCCGCCCTCGAATTCCATGACCATGCTGCTCTTTCCGCTTCGCTCGAAATCGACCTGCCAGACCGACTGAATGACGGTCCACCAGCGCGCTCCCCAAAACGAATTGACCTGGGCGGTGATATTAAAAAGGGAGACATCCTTTCTGGAGGGATCTCCACCGACGGATGTTTGATAGGACAACAAGCCAATTAAAAACGAATCCAATCGAGGAAGAAACCGGGCAGTGGCCACGGCAGGCCCAACCGTATACTTGCCAAAGCCAAGCGTATTCTGCGCTGCAGTTGGAAACGTGGACACCGCCCCGACCAGTACCGCGTATTCAGGAGTGTTATAGGCGCGCCATCCGGCGGTGACAGCGAGATCGCTGACGCCTCGCTGACTCGGGATGGCCGGATTAGCCGGCTCGCTTGTCCTCAGGAACGGCAGATCCGTTCGGAGCAAAAAATTGCCCCTGAAGGGAAGATCGACGCGCACGGTCGATAACGTGGCATTTGCGCCGCGGGGCAGATCGAGGTACTGGCTCGTCAGCTGCACTCGTCCCACGATCGCCGTGGGATCGGTCCCGTATCTCGCGGCCACTTTACGGAGCCGTTCAGCCTCTTCCCGCTGCTCCGGCGTCAGCGGCTGTGGACCGATTCGTTTGAAAGGGTTCCGTCGTCGTTCTGGAGATGCGCCGGGCGCCTCCGGTTCACCGTCAGCCTCGCCGGTTTCATCGGTCACCGGCTCGTCCGCCGCCGTCCCGGCGTCGGAAGGAGATTCGTCCGCCGTGCCTTGCGCCATGCCGACGTGAGGCACGGCCCCCAAAACACAGCACAGCAAAAACACGGCGACGGGCGTCGCCGATAGACATGGCTTATCGCTCATCAGGAGCCGGATCATACATCAGAGCGGCTCCTGCTAGTTCATCAATTTATCGGCGGCGGCCCGGAGCGGCAACGACTTCGGATTGCCGATGTCCTTCTTCACGATGATGTCGGTGGGACGCACCGGTTTCCCATAGTAAGCCTGATTGGAATCGTTTGACACGGAGACGAATGCCCCGTCGACGGCCATGCCGGCAAAGGCCCCCTTCTGCCTTGCATACGAGAGGATATCCGCCGCGATGCCTTGTGCGGACATGCCGGCGCCGACCGGTCCCGTGGCCATGCCGGCATTGGCGCCGAGCTTGAAGTCGTTAGTGAAAAATTCTTCCAGGCCTTTCTTGGTCCGCACGACGAGCACCATCTCGGAAACGTCGGCGCCGATCTGCAAGCCGAAGCTGGCCGATCCGATGTTGTAGAACACGGGATCTCCCCATTTGCCGGTCTTTTCATCCCGTGCGATCAGCACGCCGCTGCCGCCGGCGCCCCCGAACACGAACGCCCCGCGCATGAACTGCGGGATGATGAACAGTGCCCTGGCCTCTTTGCTCAGTTGTCTGAACTGATCCTTCAACTGGCTGTCGGACGCAAAGGCCTCCAGCGTCAGTTGCGCCTTGTCCACGATCTGCTGCTGGGCCGTCGCATCGGCCGAGAAAGCCGGACCCGATCCAACCATCGGCAGCAGAGCCAACAGTGCAGCGCTCGCCATCGCGCTGATGGGATTTACGGCAGCATGCGACATCCGTGAGCTCATTGGCGCCTCTCCTTTTCGTCGATGTTGGCGTCTGGCGGCTTATCGAGGCCTGCTCCGAGGTTGAGCTCGATCTCACCGTGCTCGTCGAACGGCGCCTTAAAGGCTCCGGGAGATTCGACCAGCGCCATTCCCTTGAGCCGATACCTGACTTTCGGTCCTGCTCCGGCATTGAGATCCTGAATCTGCCTTAAAAAGCTTGCCAGGGTCGTGAACACTTCAACGTCCACCAGTTCGGATCCGAACCGTGGCACCGTGACGCGTTGCCCCGACATCCCATTGGCAAAGTCACGCTCGTTCAATTCGATGTCGAACCGCAATCCAGTGATACCAAAGTCAACGTCGTTCGGATTTTGAATCCGAAGCTTGACGTCGAACCGCTGCTCAAAAATCGCCATGTCCTTGGCGGTCATATCGGCGATATGCACGCGCAGCATCTCGTATTCTTTGGGCATGGTCGAGCAGGCCGCCGTCAGCACAGCCATTGAAACTGCCGCCCAGCCGCATCTTTTTAGCCGTCGGATCATCAGATTCACCCGGAAGTCACTCACTGGACCGCCTGCATGACAAGGTTGCTCGCCGGCTGCCCTCCCGCTTTCCCGACAAAATCCGAAAGGATCTGGGTGAATTTAGGCACCATGTCGGAGCCCATCCCGAGCCGTGAGAAGGCGGACGTTAAGCCGGCCCGATCGCCGACCGGTCCTTTGACGGCACCCAGATCTCTCGCGGTCTGCATGTAGGTGTCGGCGCCGGGAATCAATTGGCTCAAAGTCGTGAAATTGATCGACGACAGGCGTTCTTTCGCCAGGCTGAGAATGGACCCGACGCCGCCCATCGCCTGATTCGACGTGACGCCGAGCTGGTTCGTCAGCAGTCCCGTGAGAACATCGGTCGCTCCCATGGATTGCATTCCTGCACAGCCGGAATGCAGCAATGCCGTCAGGATCAACAGCGAACCCCATCCTCGCACCTGTTGCATAATGACCTCCTTGCCTCAGTCATAGCACACGATAGCGTTCAGAATTTCAGCACATGGAAACCCCAGGCAGCCAGATCCACGTAAAGTCCGGGGTTCTGCAGCTCATTGCCCTCCCGCTCGTAGACAGTCCCGCTGAATTCATCCCTCATGCGCCAGGCTCTGCCGCCGAGCGAGGGAACCGGAACACGGATGCGTCCCTGCGACGGCTGGTCCGACAGATTGACGACGATGAGATAGCGTGTGTCTTCGTGAGTCCAGCACCAGGCCACGAGGTTGAGGTGGCTCTGATTATCAGGCCATCCTGTCCGTTCGCAGAGCTGCCAGTGTGCCGCTTTGAGCTGGGCACGACGACGCGTGCCAAGAAGTTTCCTGTAGAACTCCAGAAGATCATGGTCGACGGGCTCTTCAGGCCGACGCCGCAAAAAGACCGGAAGCCTGACGCGCCGCCCTTCGAACTGTCCGTCATGGAACAAGACCGCGCCTTGGAGCATGGCCGTCGTGACGGCAGCGGCCTGCGCCTTGGGCGCAGAGAAGGTCGCAGCGGCACGAGGCTCGTCATGATTTTCAATGAACCGGACGAGCCGCTGCTGGTAGCCTGACTCGGCACAGAGATGCAGCCGGACCGCTTCGGCATCATCGTGCTCGAGGCGATCATAGAGCCGCTTGTCGTAACAGAAATCGAGGCCCTGGTGGTGCAGCTCCCATTCCAAATCCCAATAAGCCTCGGCCATGAAGAGGACGTCCGGATACCGCTGCTTCGCGATATCGATCACCTCGCGCCAATATTCGGTTTGCGGCTTTGGACCCGCGCGTTCACCCCATGTGCGGCCAAAGACATGATTGAGCAGGAGCATCGCCATGTCGCAGCGCATGCCGTCGCACTGATCCGCAATCGAGCCGATTGTCTCGACGGCAGCCTTCCGCAAACCGGCAGAGAACGCATTCAACTGGAGGACATCCTGCCAGGGAGGGAAATAGGGATCTCGGCCGCAGGCCAACACATGGCCCCCGACGCTGATGAACTCGCCGGGCCGTTCGGTCAGCTCCCGTGCACTGCCTTGAATGAAGTATTCAGGATGTTCCGTCGCCCAGGCGTGATCCGCTGCCACGTGATTGGGTACAAAGTCGAGGATCAACCGGAGGCCTCGTTCGGCCAACTGCGCTCTGGCTTGCGCCAAGCCTTCCGCACCGCCGAGGCGCGCATCCACCCGGTAGTCTCTGATGCAGTAGGCGGAGCCCACGTTGTCCCGTTGAGTGAAATCCGGCAGCACCCGACGGAATTCAGTCAACAGGCTTTCGTTCCTCAAAGAGATCTCCACACCCGTCGGACTTCGCTGCCACACGCCCATCAGCCAGACCGCGTCAAATCCGTATGCGGCGAGGCCGTCCCAGACCGGTCCGGGAACGGTGCCCAGCGTGACAGGACGCTGGGCCTGCGCGCTCATCTCCTGAAGCCAGACCCAGGTATTGATCTCATAAATCGTTGGATGCCGAGGCCAGTGAGTCATCGCTCTGAATCTACGCCGGGATTACCGCCGTCTTCGGCGCGGGTTCCTCAGCGGAATTGTTGACGGCGAACACCATGTTCTGCTTCACCCCGAAGGCCATTCCGCTTTCGAGCCAGTCCTTCTCGCTCAACTGGCCAAACAGCGTGATCAGCGTGCCTACCAAGCCTGTCCAACCGGTTTGATGGCTGGCACCCAGACCGGCTCCGTTGTCTCCGTGGAAGTATTCATAGAACAAGAGGAGGTCGCGCCAATGCGGATCGGTCTGAAATTTCGTCGAACCGCCGAAGACCGGCCGCTGCTCTTTCCCATCGCATTCGAAGATGGCGGCCAGGCGATCGGCGATCTCGCGACTCACTTCGAAGAGATTCATGAACTTCCCGGAACCGGTCGGACATTCCACTTTGAAATCATCGCCATAGTAGAGATGGAACTGCAGGAGCGCCCTGATGATCAGGGCATTGACCGGCATCCAGATCGGTCCCCGCC
>JBKPKC010000089.1:0-2148 GCA_046765595.1 Nitrospirota bacterium | reverse complement strand
GATCAGCGGGGTGTGGTCTTCCTCCTGGATTTCAAAATCCGTCATCCTCAGCGAAAGGACGAATGGATTGAATTCGACATCCTTGACTCCCACGGGCCTCTGCAGCTTTTCCGAGACGGCGGGAAGGACGTGAGCCTTGATGATATGAGGAACCAGGAAGAATCCGGCCAGCGTGTAGAGGAGGAGAAGCGCGAGTATCGTGACTGCGATTGGAACCGGGCGAAAGAGCCTGGCCATGGGTGATTGCAACGACCAATGAATAGCTGTATCTATCTTTTCATACTCGGCGCTGCCAATGCCAGCCTCCCCGGGACCGTGACCCAGGCGCAATTTTTGTCCCTCCGCCCCTGAGTGTACGGAGCAGCCAATCGGCTGCACGTTTCTGATCGCCTACCTTCCCTAATCCTCTGACAGGCCGCAGTCCAAGTGGTTGGATTGTCAGGTGTGACTACGAAAAACGGCAGGGTCTTATTTTTGCTCCACTGTGACGCAAACCGGCGTAAGGGGAAACCATGACGGAGGAGCAGGCATGGATACACGAATGTCGGCACGTGACTTGTATGAGCGCGGGCGGATGCTTCGGCAGGCCAAGATGTACGACAAGGCCCTTGCGGACTTTACGAACGCTCTTCATGATCCCTACTACGCAGGAAAAGCGCATACCCAGGTGGCCCTCTGTTTCCGCGCTCTTGGCCGTCACGCGGAAGCGGCTCAGGCGCTTCGCCAGGCTCTCGACTCCTCCACATTGTCAGCGAACGAACATTTGCATGTACTCTATCTTCTTGGACAGACGCTCGAGTCGCTCGGGCGCTACGCGGAAGCGCTCGAAGCCTATGGCTGGGTGCGTCAGGAGGAACCCAAGTTCTTAGATGTCGACGACAGGATTAAACAGCTTTGCGCGGTGGGAACCGGCACACCGATCAGTCTATTCACCCGCCGATTGAAATCGGCCGATTTCTTCCGCATGTGCCGTACGTTGCAACAACGAAGCCTTTCGCTCCTCACATGGAAGAAGCCGCGGTCGGCCTCGCCGAGTGCACAGAACCATGTTCGGCGAAGGGCCGCACCGGAGCCGATGAATCCGAAAGGAGGCGCTCCGCTGGCTGAGACCGGCAAACCGGCGGTCATTCGGCGCAATCCCTTGGTCCAGCGGAGGCACACCCGGGTTGGCATGCGATGCCGAAGTCAGTTTGCCTCCAGCAGTCAAATGCTCGCCGGGGAGTGCGAGCTTCGGGACCTATCGCCTGGTGGATGTCGGCTCCGAAGCTCGATCAACGTTCCCGTCGGTGCCAAGATAGTCTGTTGGATTTTTCCCCAGAACGGAGTCGAGCCATTGACGATCGAAGGCGCCACCGTGCGTTGGAGTCAGGCACAAGAATTCGGCGTGGCCTTTACGCAGCTTCCTCCGAAGGTCGAACGGCAAATTGCGCGCCTTTGCGCGTATTCAGCGTAGGTCTGCTGGCTGCAGTGAGAAATACGTTCGTCGCTGATGCGGAGGAGGCTGGGACGTTCGTGGCGTCGGCCTCAATGGCCGGAAGGACATTTATACGCGGCTCCCGTATAGGTCACATTCGTCTGCTCCATGCTGCCGCTGCCTTGCCCCATCGATCCGGTCTGTCCGGCCCGGTTGGTGAGCAACTGGACCGTATTCGCTCCCAATTTAGAGGCCTGATTCTTCATGTCGTTACGCGCGCCCGTCTCGAGATTGGCATTGCTCGTGAAGGCACCCGTGAAGAAATCTCCTTGACTCCCCGTGACCTCTCCGAGGTATTCACATCCTTGAGGTTCATTGGTCACGATCCTCACCTGTTGCGCACCGGATTCCAGGTTGACTGCTGAACAGCCTACAAGTGCTCCAACATAAAGGATCGCCCGTATCTTCTTCATCGTTTCGTGCCTCCTGATTCCGGCTCTTCCCTTAGGGCGCCTCACTATAAGTAACCGCACAAGCCCCGTCAAGGAACGAGTCTACCGCATCTTCGGCGACGTCCTAGTTGCCTCTGCCCCATGAACCTGTTATTCGACGAGCTAGGGATTCGACGTTTTGGAGGCGCGCTTAATTCCTGTGAGCACATTGTTCTCCTTCAAACTTGGCCTGCTTCTATTCTGGGGGTTGTGGTATGCCATCGCGTTTTTCACCAACCTATG
>JBKPKC010000088.1:0-2758 GCA_046765595.1 Nitrospirota bacterium | reverse complement strand
GCATTGCAATGTCTGTACTCCTTCTGACGTTTCTGTTGTCGTTGGCGATCACCCTGTACGGGGTGCCGATTGCCAGGCAGGCCGCGCTCAAATACGGCATTGTCGATGCACCGGATGGACGGCTCAAGCATCAAAAGGAGCCCGTACCGTACTTTGGCGGCCTGGCGATCTACCTGGCCTTTCTGATGAGTCTGGCCTTTACGTTCGAGTTTCGTCACGACGTGCTCGGGATTATTTTGGGCGGCACCATCGTCGTGATGCTGGGATTGATCGACGACTTCGGCGTGCTGACGCCTTTCACGAAGCTGGCCGGACAGCTGCTGGCCGTGTTCGTGTTGATCAAGAGCGGCATCAGGATCGAAATCGCGGCCCTGCCGGAGTGGGTGGATCTGCTGTTGACCGTCCTCTGGATGATCGGACTCATCAATGCCTTCAATCTGCTCGACATCATGGACGGCCTGTCGGCCGGGGTCGGGGCGGTCAGTGCGATCGGCCTCTTTGTCGCCGCATGGATCCAGGGCGATCAGACAGTCGTCTTCATGCTCGCCGCACTGATCGGAAGTCTCGTCGGATTTCTCAAGTACAACTGGCAGCCTGCGAAGATCTATATGGGCGACACCGGGGCCATGCTCATCGGGTTGTTGCTGGGTGCGATGGCCATGATCGGCAAATATCCCAGCGAGCATCCCCTCTCTGTCCTGACGCCGGTCTTCATCCTGGGCATCCCCATCTTCGACACCTTGTTCGTCATGTGGATTCGCTATCAGCGGGGACTACCTGTCTTCTGGGGGAGCCCTGACCACATCGCGATTCGCCTCAGGCATTGGGGGATGTCGGTGCCGCGCATCGTCCTTGTGAGCTATGCCGCGACGGCCGCCGTAGGCGGCGTCGGCCTCTTGTTGATGCTTGTCGGACCGGACATGGCCTGGAGCCTGTGTCTCGGCACGATCGCGCTGCTGTTGCTCTCGACCTTGGCCCTGAAACAGATCGACGTCCGAGCCCCGCGGCCGGCGGTGGTGACGTCGCCAGCTCCGGAAGGATCGACTGCGGCATGATCGTCATTGTCGGCGCCGGCCTTGCCGGTCTCAGCACGGCGTACCATCTGTCGGGCGCCGCCTATCGGCTTTATGAACGCGAGGCGGAGGTGGGCGGGCTCTGCCGCTCTTATCGGAAGGACGGCTTCACGTTCGACTACACGGGGCATCTGATGCATTTCCGTCAGCCGGAGATCAAAGCGCTCGTCGAACGCCTGCTGGCCGGAAAGCTTCAGAGCCATCGCCGCAAATCGTTCATTTACTCCCATCGGACCTATACCGAATACCCCTTCCAGGTAAACACGCATGGCCTGCCGCCCGAGGTCGTCCGCGAATGTCTGCTGGGTTTCATCGCCACGATCACGGCGCCCGCGCCGGCTTCGAACGACCGGTCCTTCAAGCAATGGATCCTGGACAACCTCGGCGAAGGCATGGCCAAACATTTCATGGTGCCTTTCAACGAAAAGCTCTGGCAAGTGTCCTTGGATGAGCTCACCTCCGACTGGGTGTCCTGGCTTGTGCCGAAGCCGGAACTCAAGGACGTGGTCAGCGGGGCCTTGGGCATCAAGGACAAGGCCTTCGGCTACAACCCGTCGTTTCTGTATCCAGCGGCCGACGGCATTCGGGTACTGCCCGAGTCCTTCTTGCCGGGTATCGGCGCCGTCGAGAACGGCATGGAACTTTTGGAGGTGGACACGAAGCGCCGCCGTGCGCTGTTCCGCCATCGTGACAGTGGAGAAACCCGCAGCGAGCACTATGAGTCGCTGGTGTCGACGATTCCCGTGCCTGAGCTCATGCGTCGCTGCACCGACATGCCCGCCCACTTGAAAGAGGGAGCCGAGGGTTTGCGGTGGGTGTCCGTCTACAACCTCAATTTGGCGGTGCGGCGCGAACAGGTCTCGGACAAGCACTGGCTGTATTTCCCCGAACCGGAGTATCCGTTCTATCGCATGGGGTTTCCCATGAATTTTTCGCCCGCACTGGGGCGCGTCGGCTGCAGCTCGATGTATGTCGAAATGTCGCACAAGCCGACGGAACACCATTCGCCGGAAGAGATCCTCGCACAGGCGCGGAAGGGGATGGAGCGGGCCGGGATTCTGCGGCCGGACGATGAGATCGTCACGGCCGACGTCAAAGATCTGCACTACGCCTATGTGTACTTCGACCGGCATCGCGCGCGCGCACTGCCGGCCATTCTCGCCGAATTCGAGCGGCGGGGCATCTATTCGATCGGCCGGTACGGAGCCTGGGAACATACCTCGATGGAGGATGCGATCGGCCAGGGCAAACGGCTCGCCGAACGGCTGCAGGGACTAGAGATTCAGCGGCGGTCCGCGTAGACGTCTCAGTGGACACGATCTGTCATATCATCACCAAGCTGGAACTGGGCGGCGCCCAGGAAGTGGCGCTGTATACGGTCTCTCATCTGGATCGCGCGCGCTTTCGCCCGGTGTTGATTGCCGGCCCCGGCGGCATGCTGACCGAAGAGGCGCGCCGCCTGCCTGGCGTGCAGACCATCATCGTGCCTTCTCTCGGCCGGCGCATCCACGCCGTGAGCGACCTGCTCGCCTTCCTGCATCTCATCGTATTACTGCGCCGTCTGAAACCGGCCATCGTGCATACCCACAGTTCAAAAGCCGGCATTCTCGGCCGCTGGGCCGCCTGGTGCGCACGGGTGCCTTTGATCGTGCACACCGTGCACGGATTTGGCATCACGCCGGCTC
>JBKPKC010000087.1:0-4633 GCA_046765595.1 Nitrospirota bacterium | reverse complement strand
GCGTTACAGGAGGCGGAGGTGGATCTCGAGCGTCTTCGCCATTCACTGGAAAAAATCACAGGACGAACGGCACCTCCAGTGCCAGGAGAATCCCCCTTGCGAGAGGGCGCCGATGAGTGAGCAGGACGATTCGCCGCTCATGCGGCAATACCGCGAAATCAAACGCGGATATCCAGAAGCCATTCTGTTTTTCCGCGTCGGCGATTTCTATGAAATGTTCTACGAGGACGCGGAAACGGCCTCGAAGCTGCTCTCGATTGCGCTGACTTCCCGTGACAAGTCCAGCGCCGATCCGGTGCCGCTGTGCGGCGTCCCCTACCATGCGGCGCAGGGCTACATCGCCAAATTGTTGACCGCCGGACGCACCGTTGCGCTGTGCGAACAGGTGGAAGATCCGAAAGCGGCCAAGGGCCTTGTTCGTCGGGAGGTCGTACGTCTCTATACGCCGGGCACGCTCGTTGACACCGAGTTTCTCGATCCGGCTGAGTCCAGTTTCCTCGCCGCGGTCGCGCGGGATGAGCGACGAGCGACCGGACCCTGCTGGGGGTTGGCTGCCCTCGACGTCACGACAGGAGAATTTTGGGTGATGGAAGACAACGGAACGGCCCAGCGACTCGTGGACGAACTGGCGCGTCTGCAGCCCAAGGAATTGCTGCATGTGGAAGCAGACCCGCCCATGGATTGCCTTCGCTCACAGCTTCCAGGCGTCAGACTCTGCGAACGGAGGGCGGACTGGTTTGATCGCCAGGAAGCGTCGAAGCTGCTGACGCAGCACTTCGGGGTCCACTCGTTAGACGGATTCGGCTGCCATGATCTGACGGCCGCCCTGGGCGCCGCGGGCGCCGTCTGGCGCTATTTCCGTGAAACTCAGCCGGCGGCGGCGCCTGACCATGTTCGACGCCTCTATCGGCGTCGAAACAACGAGGCCATGCACCTGGACAGCGCCACGATCAGGAATCTTGAACTGGTGCGTCCGCTCGGGCATGCAGCTGAAACTTCCAGCGGACGACCGACGACCCTGCTCTCGGTGATCGATCGAACCAGTACGGCGATGGGAAGCCGACTGCTCCGCGACTGGCTTCTCAGGCCCTTGATCGAAATGGACGCGCTGCATGCGAGGCAGGAATCGGTGGCGGAACTCAAGGAGCGCATCCCGCAACGGGTGGCCCTCAGAACCGCACTCCGCCGCGTGCAGGACATTGCGCGGTTGAGCACCCGGTTGACGCTCGGCCTTGCCGGGCCGCGCGAGCTGTTGGCGTTGAAAGAGTCCTTGAGTGCGCTGCCGGAGTTGCGCGAACAGCTCGTGTCCTGCCGGTCTGACCTATTGGCCGGTCAGCACGACCGTTGGGATGACTGCCGGGATCTCTACGATCTGCTCGAAACGGCCATCGATCCTGGCGCTCCATTGGCCGTGCGAGACGGAGGTGTCATCCGCCAGGGCTATGACCCGCGCGTGGACGAACTGCGCAAGGCCCGCGCGGAAGGGAAGGACTGGATGACCGCGCTCGAGTCCAAAGAGCGCGAGCGCACGGGAATCGATTCCCTAAAGATCCGCTACAACCAGGTGTTCGGCTACTACATCGAGGTCACAAAGTCGAATCTGTCCAAGGTGCCTGCCGACTTCGTCCGGAAGCAGACGCTCGTCAATGCCGAGCGGTTCATGACCCAGGAGCTGAAAGAATTGGAAGAACGCGTGCTCGGCGCGGAATCCAGACTGCTGGCGCTGGAAGGCGACCTTTTTGCCCGATTGCGGGAGCGACTGGCAGGAGAAGGTTCCCGCCTCCAAGCGATGGCACAGTCGCTCGCGCTTATCGATGCATTGGCCGGATTGGCCGAAACAGCTGCCCTCAACCGGTATGTCCGCCCAACCATCGACGAGTCGGGCGTCCTTCGGATTTCCGGAGGCCGTCATCCCGTCGTGGAGCAACTGAGTTCCGACCTGCTGTTCGTGCCCAACGATACCTTGCTCGACGATAACGACAACCGCTTGGTCATCCTGACCGGGCCGAACATGGCCGGCAAAAGCACCTATCTGCGGCAAGTGGCTCTCATCGTGCTCCTAGCGCAAGTCGGCAGCTTCGTTCCCGCCGCTGAGGCGCACATAGGACTCGTCGACCGGATCTTTACGCGCGTGGGAGCGTCGGACAACCTGGCCGCCGGACAAAGTACATTTATGGTCGAAATGATCGAGAGCGCGCAGATTTTGCACTGTGCCACCAAGCGCAGCCTCATCCTGCTGGATGAAATCGGCCGCGGGACCAGCACCTATGATGGATTGAGCATCGCATGGGCGATCGCCGAATACATTCATGATCAGCGTCATCTCGGCGCACGGACGCTGTTCGCCACTCACTATCACGAGATGACTCAATTGGAGTCGCTGCGGGCAGGCATTCGCAACTATCGCGTTGCGGTTCGGGAACGTGATGGAGACGTGGTCTTTCTCAGAAAGATCGTGCCCGGCGGTGCCGACCGGAGTTACGGCATCCATGTCGCCAAGCTTGCGGGGCTGCCGGCACTCGTGATCGATCGCGCGCAGCAAGTCCTGGGGCAGCTGGAACAGTCGACTACTGACGTCAAGCCGCAGGACGACCCCTCTCGCTCCACCCTTCCTCACCCGCACCCACTCATCGATGAGGTAAGGCAAATCGACCTGTTCTCTCTCACTCCACTCGACGCGCTCAATCGTCTGGCGGAACTTCAAAAGCGTGCCGCCGATTCACAGTGAGATAGCGCCGTCAATTTCCACATTATGAAGCCTTGAACGCTGGAGAACGCCGCCTTACCTGAGACGATTCGGCAGCACTCGGTGCCGCGGACGGTTATGCTTGGCGTGTCGGGATGGGTGAGATTACGTCTTCGGGTAACGCTTGTATGGCATCGGAAGCGTTTCCACCAGCCTGCGAACAAAGAAAAAGGCGGTAGCTCGTAAGAGCTACCGCCTTGTCTTCACCGAACTGCGGAACTACTTTCCGCCGGGCAAATTGTATTTCGCCGTCCAAGGAATCAAGCCACCGAGTGGTTTCTTGTCCGGAGTCAGGACGTCGTATTGCATGGGCATCTGCGCGCCATCCGGCGTCTTCGGAGACGTATTCAGCTGTTGCTTGGCCGCATAGCAACCGGCCTCCATCTCATTCTTTCCGACACACTCCTTCAGCCGGAGCGCAGAAATGCTCATCGTCTTGCCAGGAGCGCCGGCAGTTTCTGGAAGCTTCTTGACAGACTGAATCACGCGGTGATTCTGCTCGGTCTCGACCACGGTGAACTCGACCAAGTCGGTCGTGCTCCCGGGAGGCACTTCCTTCGCCGCGGCCGGTCCGGCATGAACCCTGCCCATCTTCTTCAATTCTTCCCAGGCCCCCTTGTCAGCGTAAAACTTGAGATTCTTCCCCGGGTGGACTTTCTGCCAGAAGAGGCCGCTCTCCGCATTGCCACCGAAGACGGCAATGTTGATCCACACAGCTTCATCATAGGGATCAAGGACGATCACGCGACCCTGGAGGGTGGTCGGCTTGCTCATGTCCCCCCATTCAAAACGCTCCTGAAACGATTCGATCGCCATGGCGGTGGAGGCGATCGAGACCACCAGCGCAACGGCGGCCGCGAAGGCCCAGCCTTTCATATGAAACTTCATAATCGCATCCTCCTTCAACAGTATGAAAATATGAAATCTCGTCAGAAATTTAGTCACCCTTCAAGAGCTTGAATCCGGTGATCGTCCGGCCATCGAGGCTCACTTCCATTGCCACCAGTTCCTGAGAAGCCTTGATGATCTGGTCCATTAACGCCTTGTCCTTCACAGCCAGACGAACCGTCGTGGCGGCATGATACCAGCCGGCATAGGGGTTGTTCTTTTCCGTCCCGCCGGTGAAGCCCCAGGCGCAGCAGACGAACAATGGATCGGGCGGCTTCACATCGAGGTCGGTGGAGGAACGGCCCGCAGGATTCCCGGAAGCCGGTTCACCGGTATTCCAATATTGGATTCCGAAGAGGAGTTCGTTGTCCGGGTTGTCGGCCCATTGTGACCACACACGACCCTTGAGTGTCTTGGTCGCGCTCGAATCACTCTTGAGCGGCTTTCCACCGACAATCTGGTCGCCAGGACCCGACGGGCCGCCCGGCGCATCGGCGGCGGCGACAAAGTCAGCCGTCAGCAAGCCGAGCACAGAACACACTGCAACTGCGGCTAGAAGTACGACCCTTTTCATACCCAATCCCTCCTTCATAAAAATGACCATCACAAAACTGATAACGGGCGCATTTAAGTACGATGAATAGGTTACGGTTATGACGATTCGGCGACAGAAGAGCGGACGTTGTCACCTCCTTGTTGCGTGGCTCTCACGCCGTATTCGCCGCTGAAAGAGTCTTCAAGTAAAAACGCGGCCATCGTACTGAAAAATGTAAAAGCGAGTCAAGGAAATGTTTGGCCTGTGGATATCTCGGATAGCAATCATAATTATTTCAATTATTCAACGTGTTGTGAAATACATGCCTCTACGTAACCGACGCCGCTTGGCTCGTGGTTTTTGGATTCTATTAGAGAATTCTCATCTATAGGCCTGCAGAGCGCGAGCCGGCACTGCCCCCAATCCCGTGATCGCCAAGTGGTGCATTCCGAAAAGTTCGCGTC
>JBKPKC010000086.1:0-4184 GCA_046765595.1 Nitrospirota bacterium | reverse complement strand
GTTCATCGGAGCGCCGGCGGGTTGCGGCTCGTCGACAATAAGATCGCTCGTGGGTGGCTCTTCAGGCTTCACAGCCGGAGGTTCACTCGTATCGCTGACCGGATCCTGACGCTCCAAGGTCACATACACGATGCGTTTCATGAACCGCTCAAGCTTCTCGGGGCGCGATCTGGCGAATGTGATCTGTATGCGGGCGGCTTTTTGATGAACGGAGGTCCGGCTGGTGGGCATCGGGTCCAGGGTGACTTCCGCCTTCATCGTCGAGGTCTCGGCATCAGGCTCGAGGGTAATGATCTGCGCTTCAAAGAGGATGGATTCACAGAGAGCAACGATGGGAACGGTTGCCGGCGCCACCCCTCCCAAGGTGATCATCAGCGTGAGCGGCTTGCCCGTCTGGAGGTCGCCGTCCGAATCTTGCTGATGGAGTTCAAAACGGGCCCAGCGGGGAACCGGACCCGGTGGTGAAGACGCGGAAAACAGCGGCGTCCCTGTGCTCAACACGGCGACGCTTATCAACACCGCAACACCGGTCAACGTTCGACACAGCCGCGCCAGCATGAACGGCATCCTACCTAGGCCGCCGACGGTTGCGCAACCCGTATTTTCCTGGACGTTGGGCAAGCAGGTGGGACTGGGATACAATGGAGCCATGCGTGCGCTGATCAAGACGGCATCCCGACCAGGACTGACCGCCACAACGTGTCCGGATCCGACACCGGGCCCGCAGGACGCCGTCATCCGGGTCAAGGCCACGTCGTTGTGCGGGACCGATGCCCACATCTACAATTGGGATCCCTGGGCACATAGCCGGATTCATCCTCCCCTGATCATCGGTCACGAAATGTGCGGTGAAGTGGTTGAGGTGGGATCCTCCGTCAAACTGGTCAAGACTGGCGATTACGTCGCCGCAGAATCCCATCTTACTTGTGGAACGTGCTTCCAATGCCGCACGGGCCAGGCCCACGTGTGCCGGAATTACCGGATTCTCGGCGTGGACCGGGACGGGTCGTTCGCGGAATACGTGGTGTTGCCTGAAAACGTCCTCTGGCAGACGTCTCCCGCGATCGCCCCGGAATATGCGTCGATTCAAGAGCCGCTCGGCAACGCCGTCGACGCGGCGCTGGTCGATGACCTGACCGGCCACACGGTCTTGATCACCGGCTGTGGCCCGACGGGCCTCTTGGCGGCCGCCGTCGCGCGGACGTCGGGAGCGGCTACGATCATCGCGTCCGACGTCAGCGAATACCGCTTGAGCCTGGCCAAACAGGTCGGCGCCGACCATGTGCTGAACGCCAAGGCAGAGTCGCCGGCCTCGCTGGCCGCTGCGATCCAGGAAATCACCGCCGGCGAAGGCGTCGATGCCTCGCTGGAGATGTCGGGAGATCCGTCTGCCCTGCACCTAGCGTTCAGTGCCGTCAAAAACGGCGGGCGGGTGACCCTCTTCGGTATCCCGACCGGCCCCATTACCTGCGATCTCGCCAACGACATTATCTTTAAAGGCATCCGCGTCCACGGCATCACCGGCCGTCGCTTGTTCAGCACCTGGTACCGGCTCGCCGGTCTGTTCAACGCCGGTCTCAATATCAAGCCGATCGTCACCCATACCTTTCCCATGAGCGACTTCGCGAAGGGATTCGACCTCATGAAGTCGGGCCAATGCGGAAAAGTCGTTCTCCTCCCATGACACGAGCGGCACAACAGCGTCCGTCTCCGATCGGCTGGTGATCCATGGCTGATTCCCTTCTGAACGAGATCGCCGGCCAGCAGTTGGCCGACATCCGTGCCAAAGGTCTCTACAAGTCCGAGCGACGTCTGCTGAGTCCCCAGCAGGCGGAAATCACGGTCGCCCAGGGCCGCGTCTTGAATCTCTGCGCGAACAATTACCTGGGCCTGGCCAATCATCCCCGCCTTATCGAGGCCGCAGGCGATGCACTACGGACCCACGGCTACGGCATGGCCTCAGTGCGCTTCATCTGCGGCACGCAGGACATTCACAAGGCCCTCGAAGTCGCGATCAGCTCGTTTCTCCGCACTGAAGACGCCATCCTGTACGGCTCCTGCTTCGACGCCAACGGTGGCCTCTTCGAGGTGCTGCTCGACGACCGCGACGCCGTCATCAGCGACGCCCTCAACCATGCCAGCGTGATCGACGGCATCAGGCTGTGCAAAGCCAACCGGCTGCGCTTCGCCCATTCGGACATGAAGGACTTGGAAGCGAGACTAAATGAAGCACGCACCAGCCGCCTGCGTCTGATCGCGACGGACGGCGTCTTTTCGATGGACGGAGATCTGGCAAAGCTGGACCGGATCGTCGAGCTTGCCGGACTGTATGACGCTGCCGTGATGGTCGACGACAGTCACGCCACCGGCGTGATCGGGGCGAACGGACGGGGCACTCCGGACCATTTCGGCGTCGCTCATCGCATCGATATTGTGACGAGTACGTTGGGAAAGACCCTCGGGGGCGCGACCGGCGGATTTACGACGGGGCCTGGAAACATCGTCGACCTTCTCCGGCAGCGCTCCCGGCCCTATCTGTTTTCTAATGCGCTGCCTCCGGCGGTTGCCGCCGGAGCCTTGCAGGCGCTCGCGCTCGTTGAAAGCGGTGAAGATCTGCGTGCGCGCCTGCGCGAGAACGCCGCCTACTTTCGCAGGGAGCTCACCGTCCTCGGGTTCCGGCTGGTTGACGGCGAGCACCCGATCATCCCGGTCATGCTGGGCGACGCGACATTGGCCGGATCGATGGCCGACCGGCTGCTCGATGAAGGTGTGTACGTCGTGGGGTTCAGTTATCCGGTGGTGCCGCAGGGACAAGCGAGAATCCGAGTGCAGATGTCGGCTGCGCACACCCGGGAGGAACTTCAACGGGCAGTGGCGGCCTTTGCCAAGGTGGGATGGGAATTAGGTGTGATCCCACGGACGCGGGGATGAACGCTATTCTCGAATCGCCCTCGTCCGCGACTGCAGATACGCGTTCCGCACGGCCGTGTAGAGATCGAGCGTGGCTTCCTCCACGCCCTGAAACTTTTCCAGATTGCGGGACCGTTCATTCACGATCTCGCCGACGCGGGTTCCGATCTGCACCAAGCTCGTCGTCGTGCGGTTTTTATGGGCGATCAACGACGGCACGCCCTCGACTTCGATGATGGGCGCCACCAGCCAGTTGATGGGATTCAGAAAAATATCGGTGACGTATCCCGCGAAATCGCGAAGGGTAAAGGGCTGGAGAAACGGCAACACGAGGTAAGGACCGGGCTTCACGCCATAGAATCCCAAGGTCTGTCCGAAATCCTCGTCGGGAGTCATTAGATCGATTTCTTTGGCGAGATCGAGAAAGCCCGCGTAGCCGACCGTCGTGTTCAGCAGAAAGCGTCCCACCTCAATCCCGGCGCCCTTGACCTTTCCCTGGAAGACGTTGTTCAGGAACCGCTGCGGGAACCTCAAATTGTAAAAGATGTTGCTGATGCCGACTTGCACGAAATCGGGGATGATGAAATCGTACCCCTGAGCGACGGGTTTCAGCGCGTACTTGTCGACCTGGCGGTTAAATTCGAATACGAACGTGTTGAAAGGCTCCCACGGATCGTACTCTTCCCCGCCCTCCTCCGCCTTGGCGAACGGATCGAACAGTTCCTCCGAATACTCGCCGAAAGGCGGATTTTTCGCGGCCACCCTCGGGAGATCTTCGATCGCGATATCTCCGGCCGCCGCAAGCAGGACGGGCGTCTTGTCCTCCCCCACGGACGACGTCGAGGCGCATCCGGCCCATAATACGATCACAGACACCGCAAGCAGGATTCTGAAAGGGAACATTCTTAGTGAGTCAAACCTGTCGTGGGAAGAAGGCCGAGGGCATTGCCGCGCACTGTACCAAAACTCGCTCCGCCCGCCAAATTATTTTTTGCTTCTACGAGCGGATGACACGGCCCGCAAAGTCGGCCAAGAGTTGAAAGTAGGGCGCTCCGCCGACCAGATAGGTATTGTTGTGGTGTGCGCCCGTGATGAGATGAAAGGCTTTGGGTGGCTTCGCCGCCTCGAACACCTGCCGGCCCAGCTCGAGCGGAATGATGTCGTCGAGATCTCCATGGATGATGAGTTTCGGCAGTGAAAGGGCCGGCACCCGATCGATCAAGCGGAATTCAGCGCCCAACAGCCAATGCACGGGAAGGCCGCCATAGTAAAAC
>JBKPKC010000085.1:0-2180 GCA_046765595.1 Nitrospirota bacterium | reverse complement strand
GGGAAATGCTGTGTTGGCTCATCGGACTCGTGAAAGGTAGCCGGAACAGAAAGATCGTCTCGCCGCCGATTGATCGAGCGCTGATCCGACCGCCATGAGCTTCGATTATGCCTTTGCAAATAGCCAGTCCAAGGCCGGTTCCGGGCGGCATCGAAGACTGCCTCGACACTAATCGATAGAAGCGCTCAAAGATTTTCTCGAGCTCATTCGGAGGGATTCCCGGACCGGTATTTGTCACGGACATTTCCAGCTCGCGCTCTCTGACGGACGCGACAAGCCGGATGGGAGAGCCGGGAGGAGAAAATTTCAAGGCATTCTCCAGCAGATTGATCAGTACCTGTTGGATTTGAACAGCATCTACGGAAATGGGTGGAAGATCCGGGGCAAGCTCTGTGTCAATGGACCGACCTTTGATAAAAATGTCGAGCCGACGGATCGCTCCTTCGACCAAATCCTCCAAGACGTTCCATTCACGATGCGGTTGTAATGTGCCGGCCTCCAGGCGAGACATATCCAAAAGGTTACCCACGAGCCGATTCAAATAATCGACTTGCTCCTCGATGCTTGTTAACCCCTCTGCACTCATACGACTGAGGGGTTCATCATGTTGCAAAGTAAACAGCATTGATTTGATCGACGTCAGAGGCGTCCTGAGCTCATGAGAGACGGAGGACAATAGTGACGTCTTGACCGCATCGCGTTGCCGCAAGGCGTCCAAGGTGGTCGCTTGGCTGACCTTTAGTGCCTGTTCGGCTTTGAGGAAACGCCAGATCCCTAAGATGGCCAACGCCAAGACCAGGAGGACGACCGCGATTTCCCACCGGATGAGTTGTTGGATGCGCGATTCAGATTGTTGAGCCAAAAGAGCCACGCTCTCATTGGCCGTGGTGAGCAAGGTGATATTGTCCGCGAGCAGTTCGTCACGGATGCTTTCACGACTCGCTATCGGCTGCGCTGCAAGAAACGCTTCGGCTCTGTTTGTAAATTTCGCCAAGAGATGCTGTTGTTCAACCAGTTTCGAACGGATTTCTGCTGTCGGAGCTGCAGGAACTGACATGAGGCCGCCTGGTTCAAACTGAGTACTGATAGAACCTCCGTCGATGAGGACGCGAAGCCGTTGCTCGAGCAGAGCTCCCGTGTCCCGATAGTGCGCCGTGACACCTTGGCCGGCTAACAACAACTCCTTCATGTACCGCTCCAACAACATGCGCTGACGCCCGGCCATATCGATGACGAGCGAATCGGATTCTCGGTGGTGAAGAATAGTCAATGTGAGAGGAATGCTGGCAAGAGCGGTAACGATAAGCAGACCAAGAATCGCCGTAATCGGCCAGTTCTGATGATGAGTCTTGCTCAACAAAGACGCCTCGGCTCCACTAGCACATAACCGAGCTCTATGGGGGGCATCTTACCAACGATTCGACATATTCCTCCAGTCATTAACCTGTCACATTTAGCCTATGAACCACATGATAAAACGTGCTGGCCTCCGATCTCCTCCTGAGTCATTGCCATGCGATTCCGCCCCCGCACCGTGCTGTTGTGGGGCAGTTGTCCTCTTTCTGTGGCGGGTGCGTTTGCGATCACATTAGGTTCTGACCGCAGATGTGAGGGATCTCGGATCCAGCTATGGGAGAGCCAATACACTTTGGAAACTGCAGTACGCAATGGAGAAAAGAATTTCATCTTCACTCAAATGGCCTCCCATGAGGACAGTGCTTTGGATTCTCTCGTTGAGAGAAATCAAGTCAAGGACCTCTTTCCGAATCTTCAGCGTCATATGGAAAGAGGAGATAGTAGTAAAGGGCGTGTCTGTACCGTCTCGAACAAACCAAAACATTATGCTCGTAAGATCAATCACTTATAAAGCCTGAGCTGTCTTCTTTTGAACAGACAGCAGGAACACAAAGGCTGAAAATGAAGCGTTGCCTGGATACGAATGAGGACTCGGTTGGACGCTCCACGAACATCGCGCGCCGGCGAGTCGCTTCGCATTCTCGTGGTCGATGATTTTGTCCCGTTTCGGAAGTCCCTCTACAGCTTTTTCCTAGACCACAAATCGATGACCATCGTCGGTGAGGCCGCAGACGGGGAGGCAGCCATTGAGATGGCCTTTCGACTCGCTCCCCACGTCATTATTATGGATGTGAAAATGCCGAGGATCAGTGGGGTCGAGGCCA
>JBKPKC010000084.1:0-13969 GCA_046765595.1 Nitrospirota bacterium | reverse complement strand
TGTGTATAAGAGACAGCGTCATAGACGATTCGAGCATGTGCATGAACAGCAGCCTATGCCCGTCGCAAATGCCATGCGATTCCGGCGTCATGCCCTCGGGATCATGAGTGTGTGGGTCGAGATCACGAATCACGGGTGGTCTGCCTTCTTGTTCACACCATGCACAACGAATCGTCACCTGCTCCTCCTGTCGATGAGTTCAAAGGTGCCTGCAAGGCGTGCGATCCGCAGGGCGGCCTTCCACTACCTTTTCGTTCGGGCAAAAAAAATCAGGCGGCAGTGTAGAAAATGCGGAGACACGCGTCTCCTCTGCTCTTCCCTAGGTGAGGCCTCGGCGCTTCTGGGTCCGAATGGCTCTACGCGGCCGTCTGGTCACCACGCTTGGCTGATGATTGTGATGCACAGTCATGACGTGAATTGCTTGACAGAACCGCAATCTCCACATACGGTCACATTTTTCAAGGGCCAATCCATGCTGGTTCCGGCTCTAGTTTTTTCACCAACCTAATGAGGAGTGATGCATGAAGTTCGTGAAGGTCAAAGACGAGGAACGTCCCGGTGATGTGGCCATCAATCTCGACTTGGTACGGGAAGCCCACTTTGGAGGCGGATTGCTACGGCTGTATTTCGAACGGGGCGCTTCCCAGGACGACATGACGTTTACAGGCGAGAACGCCAAGACGATTTGGGCGGCCATGGGATAGCGTCGACCATCGAAACCACGCGGCGTAGGTGCGCATCAGCGGATGTCCAATACGGTTCGTGGGATCTCCCAATGGTGGCCGGGCTGTTCTCCTTCGTCCTGGAGCGTGATCACTCCATGCTGCTCTTGCGCGCGGAGAACCCGATCAGCCTGCCCCCGCAATTGATCGAGGCAACGACGACTGGCCCGTGTCAGCATCGGCGCTTGCGGGCACAGGAACAACAAGACGTACCCTTGCTGGGCCAGTTTCTGACTTGCCTGCATCATGCGCCCAAACAACCGCATCGCCTCATGCTCAGGTACAGCCTGCTCGTGCAAGGTATCGAACAATCCTGAAAGGATAGCGATACGGGCCTGATAGCGGTCGAGCGCCGACATCAAACAATCGGAAATGAGCCGCTCCATCTGGTGACACGTGAAGGCGCGGGCCACATGAATCATGTTGAGTAGGGCCCGTGGCTGACGTCGATGCGCTCGGGCCATGCGCCCGATGAAAAATGGATCGAACGTGTGGGCACCGTCCAGATAGACCACCGCCTCTCCGGCCAAAGCCTGTTCGCCAACGGCATACAAACCCAATCGAAACACAAGCGGATGTCCGTAGAGCAGAACCAGCCGATCCTCTGCAGCAAAACGGATCTGCGCGTGCCGCAGGCCGAGAAACCAGTCCTGATTCGTCTCGTCTCTTCGGTTTGAGGGAGCATGAACGTGAGGATGACCTAAAGGAAGTTGTGCTTCTGTGATCGATAACGTTGCTTGCATGACATACCTCGCTTATCCGCAGCACCCGCCTGCAAACGTTTGCCGCTGTTGACACGCAACCCAGCAGGCGTAGCACAAATCAACCGTTGAATGTGTGATGCCGTCCACGCAGGAGATCCGCCGGTCGACGACGAGGCCGCAATCGGCGCAAGGCGCTCCCACCTGCGTCTTACTGTTGGTTTCCTGCAGCAGCATAGTCCACCATCTTCATGTTCGGACGCACCCTCCGGTTACAGCAGGCGGACATGAAGGTATTGCTGTGCTTCGCTCGCAATAGGCTTCTCCACCAACGCTCCGCCGGCGGACGCTTCGCGTGTCGTAACTCCCACTGCATGTCTTGGACGCGGCCTTGCAGCGTATCCACAGTCCGTTGAAGGTCTATGAGTCGTTCTTTTGTCATGGTCATGGATACCGCCTCCTCTGTTGAGTTCCTAGATCGCGCAATGTCGAATGACGCCGATGAGAATGCCTTCGATGTGAAAATCTTGATCCGGTTGGACGGTGATCGGCTGCATGGCGGGATTCGCGGGATGGAGCTCGATGTGTCCCGCCTTCTTGAAAAACGTTTTGACTGTAGCCTCGCCATTGACCAGCGCCACGACGGTCTGGCCGTTGTTTGCCGTGTCCTGTTTGCGGACCACGATCAGGTCGCCGGGAAGAATCCCATCGTCTTTCATCGATTCGCCTTTGACCCGCAGGGCGAAAGTCTTTCCACCCTGCAACATGCTCGGCGGCACGTCGATGAGTTCTGATTGCTGCACCGGTTCAATGGGCAGACCAGCCGCAACGACACCGGCCATGGGAATTTCAGAGGGCCGGCTTAGCCGATCAATCGCCACTTTCACCATGCCGGGTATGCGGCGCATGCCGGCTTCGTACCGGGCAACTGACACGCGCGTCGTATGCAAGGCGTCGGCAAGCTGCTGCTGCGTCAGCCCCAACTGCTCACGGATGCGTTTGAGATCCCCCGGCCTCATAGTGTAACCAATGGTTACACACGTCCAGTCGCCTTGTCAACCCCCACTCCTCAATCCCTATTTTATTGGTAAAAATGCCGCGCCGCTTAGGCGTCTGTGCATAACTTCGTGCAAAACGCCAGGACTAGCATGATAGTCCGGCAAGCGAGAGACGAAACCCCGCGCCCAGCACAGGAATAGTGATTTATCGGTTTTTGCGCCTCAGAACCACTAGATATGGTGGTGTGGAGCGGTGGGTGCGTATGCTCAATATATAGGCAATCAGGTGGGATCAGGGATAAAACGCAGTGATTCCCGTCGCCCCCTCGACGTTACACACAGCATTATCCACAGAAGCTGGGGAGACCCCTAGTTCGCGCAAAATAGAGTGATGAAATGTGGCGGAAACTGCAGGCTAGCGTGGTAGTGATGCCCTTTTCGAGCTGTCGGCCTCCTTAAGGGTGAACACGCTCACTTCTCGGTCGCACATACCACCACAAGTGCTCCGCAGCGTTATCGTCGCCACGATGCCATTCTTGCCGACATAGGTCCAGTCCTTCGGCAGGAACATCTGCTTGGGCATAGCGGAGAATTCAGCACGCCCGCTGATGTAGTTGGTAGACCAAAACGGATGCCACATGGGCTTATTGAGCACACATCGATGTTCCAGCATAAACGGCATACCTGTACTTGTCTCCTGTGACGCACCCAAAAGCCCATAGAGCAGTTCAATCTTTGCCGTATCTCCACTTGGTCCAGCACTCGAGTGGTCATGCCGGTCGACATGATACGGATGGGAACATTCCCCTCTCCACGTATGATTTGCTTGATCACTGCTTGAGTACAGCAGGAGAATTGGCCGCCATGCTAGCCGACCTCTTGAGGTTTGATCAATGACCGATACCCCGATCAATCGCGATTGCTATTCCAGTGTTCCATGGGTAGAATTGGTCCCGATTCAGAGTGAGCCATCGATGCAATACGTTCTCCTGTCGCTCCTCATCGCATTCCCCGTCTCTGTGTACGCCGGCAACATCAAGGACACCGATCTCATTGCCAGTAACACGTTCTTTCTGCCGCCTTCCACGGCCAAAACGATTTACATTCAAACGCGCAACTCCTCCGACAACCAGGGCGTCTCGCTCAACGATCTCGGTCAGCGGCTGACCGCAAAAGGCTATGAGATCGTGCAGGACCCCGCAGCCGCCCACTATATCGTGCTGGCCAACATCGTGTACTGCAACGTCACGAAGCCGGAAATGCCCGTCGAGACAATGGTGGCAAGCGGCTATGGCTCTGGATTTGGGACCTCCATGATGAGCGGGCTTAACAGCCTGACGAGCATGGCCAGCATGGCCGGCCCGCAGGGAGCCGTGGCGGGAGCGGCAGCCTCCATGGGTCTGAGCGCCGTCCAGGGAATCGGAAGCGCGGTAGGCAGCCTTTTTAGCGGACCGTCGAAACCAAAAATGCCCGATGATGTGAATTATGCCTGTGTCGCCGACCTCCAGATTACCGAACAGGGTGCTGGTCCCGCACCCGTCTCAACGAAAGCAGAGAAGGAAAACGCCCAGCCCGGTGTGTACCAGATGCGCCTCGCCGCCGACGTCCATCAAAAGAAGATGAAAGAAGAGGAAGCCACTCCCTTGCTGCAACAGAAACTGAGCGCTGCCGTGGCCGGAAACTTTTGATGCCTCGCTTGCGTCCATCGTCATCCCTCGTCGCGGTCTTGTTCCTGCTCACGCTGGGCACCGGCTGTTCGAACGTGATCCGCGCCGGCCTCATGAACAGCAACACCATTTTTCTTGACCCCAACATGAATCGCACCATCTACGTTCAGTTGCGGAACACCTCCGAGAACCAAGGGCTCACGCTGAATGAAATCGATAGCAAACTTGCGGTCAAAGGCTATCAACTGATGAAAGACCCCGGTCAGGCCAATTATTGGCTCCAAGCCAAAGTCATCTATTGCCACAAAGCCGCGGACAGTGTCACGCCGGAAGCCGTGGCCAAAGCCGGATTCGGCGCGGGAATCAGCAGCGGCGGAACGACCATGGTTACTGCAAATACTTCACCCGGCGGTGGAATGGCGGGCATGTTCGGCGGTACGGGTGCAGTCGATATGAACGCGATGATGCGCATGGCGATGGCGGGGCGTGGTATGGAAGGCGGCTTTCCGGGCATGCAGCCTCCTCCGAAAGAGGAAGGCGTGACGTATCTTTGTGTGGCGGACGTCCAGATCACCGATCGCAAGATCGGGAAAACGATCGGTGGATCGGCGGCTGGACAGGACGCCGGTGCGCCGAAGGTCCAGCAAATGCGGACTGTGGGCCACGTCCGGCAAAAAGACTTGGATATCCCGGAGGCGACTCCGATTATTGCCGACAAGATCACGACCGGCATCACCGGACTCTTCTAAGCCCCACAACGCCGGCCGGTATTTCTTCTCCAACTTACAAGCGAGCGTTTACAGAGACCGCGGCACGAGATGCACCGCGCCAGCCTTGATTGCCACGACAATGGGCGAGCCAGGCTCAAAATGGAGGTCCTTCTGCGCGCCACGCGTGACGGTGGCGACGAGCGGAAAGCCGCAATCGATTTTCACCTGGACCATCACCCCCTGAGACAGGATCTCGCTGACCTTTCCGTGTAGATGATTCCTTGCGCTGGTCAGCCCGGTGCCGGCCTGCTCCAGCACGACGTCCTCCGCGCGGATGCAGACAAACACGGGCGAGCCGATCTCATAGCTACCCAACCCCTTGAGGAGGGTTCCGTTGACTCGGACCGTCGCCAAGCCATCGATCTCCTCGACAACATGGCCCTCGATGACGGTTTCGACGCCGACAATTTGGGCTACCGCCGCATTGGCAGGCCGGCAAAAGACCTCCTGAGGCGATCCCACCTGGAGCACTCGTCCTTCCCCCATCACCGCGACCACATCACCCAACGTGAGGGTTTCAGTCCAATCATGCGTGACGATAATGGATGGTAAGGCGAGGCGCTTCAGCAGCGTCCGCAGCTCCCCTCTGAGCTGTACCCGTGTGGGAACATCCAGCGCAGAAAGCGGCTCATCCAATAGCAGCAGTTGCGGCCGAGGGGCCACTGCTCTGGCCAGAGCCACACGCTGCTGTTGGCCGCCTGAGAGTTCCCCCGGCTTGGCCGCTTCAAGGCCGCGCAACTGGAGCAGGTCTGCCATTTCGTCGACCCGCTTTTTGCGCTCGGCCTGTGACAGCGCTCCCAGTCCATAGGCGATATTTCCGGCGACCGTATAGGTAGGGAACAAGGCGTAGTTCTGAGCCATGTAACCGATCTGACGATGTTGTGGAGTCACCCGCACCCCGGCACTGGTGTCGAGCCAGGTTCTCGAAATGAAACGGATACTACCTCGCTCGGGCCATTCGAGACCGGCGATGCACCGCAGCACCGTAGTCTTCCCCGATCCCGAGGGGCCGAACAAGACGAGGGCCGTGGCCTGCTGGAGCGGATACTTGAGCACTGCGCTGATTGGGGCGCGTCCGGGAAACGTCTTGGAGATGTCGATCGCTACTTCTGCGGCCATACCGCCCAGACTTTGCGATTCATCGCATAAATGAACAGTAAGACGGCATAGGAGACGATCAGAAGGAATAAGGCCGTGTTGGCCGCTGTGCCGTAATTGAGGGCTTGAACGTCGTCATAGATGTCGATCGATATCGTCCGAGTTACGCCTTCGATGTTTCCCCCCACCATTAAGACGACGCCGAATTCGCCTAACGTATGGGCAAAGCTCAAGACCGCCCCCGTAATCAGACCAGCCGCCGAGAGTGGCACAATCAGCTTGAAGAAGGTCTTGGCTTTGGAAAGGCCCAGAGTCCAAGACGCTTCGATCAGGGTGCGGTCCACCTGCTCGAAAGCGCTCGCAAACGGCTGAACGGCAAAGGGCAAGCTATAAAGAATCGAGGCCACGAGCAATCCCTGAAAGCTGAACGGGAGCGTCTGACCGACAATATCGCTGTACAGCCTGCCAATAGGGCTGTGCGGACCGATGGCGACCAGAATGTAGAATCCCAGCACCGTCGGCGGCAGCACCAAGGGAAGAGCCACGATCGATTCGACGAAAAATTTCCATCGCCACTTCGAAAAGGTCAGCCAATAGGCGATCGGCAAGCCGATGACCAGCAATGCCATCGAGGTCAGGGTTGCCAATTTGCAGGTGACCCAGATGGCCGTCCAATTCATTTGCCGCCTTCACGATCGGTGAAAAGAACCATATTCTCACCCACCTGCCGGGCGCGCCGAGAGGCACCCTTCACCAGGTTCGTTCCGCATCGCTTAGAGGCTCAACGTACAAACCAAAGCCCGCCTCGTCTCTGCGCTCGCTGCGGCCGACCGCGGAACGAAGCGTCTCGGCGCTTCGGGGCCGGGCAGGTGAAAACAGACAGTCCTTTTGACCAGCCCTCAAACTTTCTTGGCTTGGCATACACTTGAGATCTCTCAAGCTATTTGCCAATCATCACCTCGGTGGCTTTCACCGCCACCGTCACTGAATCGTTGACTTTCAGGCCCATGTTCTTCACCGAACCCTCCGTGATTGCAGCGATGAATTCAAGATTCCCAACCTTCACCGAGACCTCGGCCATCGCCTGCCCTTCGGTGATGCGGGTTACCGTTCCCTGAAATTGATTGCGTGCGCTGAGTTTCATCGCGTCCTCCCTTGGTTAGCGTGGTTCATCAAACCCGATCAGAAACCCCTCGGGTCCGTAGACTTCCAAGCGGTCCACCTTTCGATGCCCTCGCATGACATTTGGTTTCATCCGAAACCGCACGACGTTGTCGCGGTCGGGTTCGGACAGTTGCGCCAGTGATGATTCCCGGACTGCCGATTGCAACGCCTCATGAATCGACGCCACATCCTTCACCCAGAAATTGATTTGCACCCATCCGGTCTGACGCGGATGACGAAGATCCTGTCTGATTGCCACAACCACGTCGCGAAGACAGTAGATGCGGATGATATCAGTGTGGGGGTGGTCCAAGCGTTCGAGACTGGGGGCGTGAAGGACCTGCTCGAACAGCCGTTCATACAACGTCATATCCGACGTTTCGATCTGTATGCTGGAGAATCCCTCCATGGCGGAAGAGCCGCACGAGGGATGCTCTTCGGCGTGAGCACTCATGGCTCCGAGCCACCAGAGCAATCCGACTCCTGCCATCATCCCCCTGCGCCTACTGGCTCCTACTTGCATCGAAATTGAATCCCCCAGCGACGATTCGTGATTTCGCCCTCCTGCCCTTCGGCAGCGGACATGCTGCTGCCTCGCACCTCGCCGTCACGCACGACGGTATAGCCGGAGTGGCATTTTTCATCGATCAGCTTCAAGGCGGTTTTGCGATGGGGCGACCCCATCGGACCGCCACGATCTTCCTTAAAGAGATACGTCACCACGCCCCCCTGCTCCGTTTCATGCGTCATGTGCACGGCGTCGGAGCAGCCGGCTGACAGCAGGAGCGAAGCGATGCAGAGCAGTTTACTGCGGCTGCGTAAAGCCATAGCGGCGCATGATCTCCTGTCCTTGAGTGCTTTGCATGAACTCCAGAAATTGTTGAGCCGTCTTCTGCTGTTTTGAAGACTTTAAGATTGTGGCTCCTTGCTCCAAAGGCGGGTGAGCCTCCCTCGGAATTTCCCAATACGTACCCGCCGCTTTCATCGTGGGCGCCATCGCCAGAGACAGCGCGATGATGCCGACGTCGCAGGCCCCGGATTCGATGAACTGAGCGGCCTGCGAGATATTCTCCCCCAGCACCAGTCGCTCTTTGGCCTCGTCATAGACCTTGAAATGTTGCATCGCCGCAACGGCGGCTCTTCCATACGGGGCGTGCTTGGGGTTGGCGATCGCGATTTTTTTGATGGAAGGGTCGCGCAAGACCTCCAATCCCTTGGCCACATCCCGATGCGAGGCATTATTCGTCCAGAGGACGATACGCCCGACGGCATAGCGATACAACGATCCGACGACGGTCAGGCCGGCTTCCTCCAGTTTCTTCGGATAGCCGATGTCTGCCGAAAAATACAGATCAAAGGGCGCGCCATTCTGAATTTGTGCGTAAAAGTTTCCAGACGATCCCAAAGACAACCTCACATGATTGCCTGTCGCCTTCTCATATTCCGCAATCAAGTCTTTGATTGCGAAATTCAGATCTGAAGCGGCAGCGACCGCTATCTCCTCGGCGAACGCGTCCTGAGAGAATGGCAGAAGCGCGCCTAAGCAGGTGACCAGCACCACAGCGGCGAAAACAAATGCCCCCCCAAATGATTTCAATTTCGACCTATTCATTGACGCATCCTTCCTTATATCGGCCGCACAACCAGACAGGGAGCCGCAATCGAAAGTTCCACCCTCTGCGGGTCGACCACCACGTTGACAATGTCCCAGGCCCCGCTCGGCTCATGCGCTCCCAAGACGGGTCCCAGCCCCTTGAGCGTCCATTCCTCACCATGGACTTTTACCGTATACACGAGTCCCTCTTCTAGATGCTCGACCAAGACGATGCGTCCGACCCAGCGATTCCACCGCTGTTTGCTGCGTCGGAACATACCACTTTCCAGACGCACCGCAGTTGCTGGAATCATGGCGACAACCGGCTGGCCGACGACAAATCCGCGTTCCTCTTTCTTCGCCCATCTGACGCGCAGATACGCCCGCACGCCGACCTTGATTCGAACGCCGGTCCGAACGAGGCCGGCGTTTTGGGAATGGATGAGTCCCCTCACCCAATTCATGATGATGCCTCCCGTGGAAATGCTGCCACTTTCCGCTTTCCCAGCGGGTGCGATGGTTCGATCGGAAAACTGTGGTAAATCAACCATTCGCTTCATCATGGCTCCGGCTCCTTGACTCAGAAAAAGATTTGCAGTTGCACACGAATGGCATTCTCGATCAAGGTGCCGCCCCGCGCGTCCAGCGGCACGGTCCCTGACGGGTTCACTGTCCCAGGCGGAGGCCCAGTCGGCAATGGAGCACTTCGGCCAATCGCGTATCCACCTGTCCCCATCGCCATGTTGCTGTACGTCAACATGAGTTGGTAGTCGTATGTGCCGAAGGGAAACCAATTGATCGAGGCGTCGACCTGCTTAATCAAATCGCTTGAGGCGTTCGTGTCGGGATCCCAATACGAATATCGGGCGGCCACCTCTAAATGCCGGGGAATCAGATAATACCCTGACTGGACATACCATCCCGTCGCATTACCCAAGAGCTGCGGCGTGACGGCCGTACAGGCGCCGGCCGCATTGAAGACAAGACAGGGACTTCCTTTGAATGTCCGCTCGATATTCTTGAAATACCATTCGCCCTGCAGGGAGAAGCCTCGGTACTTGAAGACGCCATCGAACGCATAGGTCGTGTAATTGACGACGCCCCATCCCAATTGGCGTCCGTTGCCGAACGTCGCCAACTGCCGGCGGAAATTCAGGTTGGCGAGATCAATGCCGACGAATGCATTGTCGGTGCTCGTATTGATGCCCGGGTTGTAGGCCAGACCGCCGCCCACCGCCATCTGCGGAGCTTCCGAATAGGCCAGATCGCCTTCGCCGTACCCGGGACGTCCCAGGATGTTCCATTGAAGCCGGCCGGCGTACATCAGTTTGTCGATCTCATTCCGGAAGTTCGCATTGAGATTGCGTGAGTTCGCCGGACAGCCCGCTGGCGATGGAAAGGGGTTGCCACTGGTTTGGCCACCGGGACACCCTGGCGTCGCTTCTTCACTGTCATAGGTGCCGTACCGGTTGAACAGCGGCCCCGCGCCGTTGAAGAGTCCGAAATAATAATTGACCGGATAGATTTCGTCATCGTTCATGATTGTGAGACCGATATCTCGGCGGTTGAGACCGCTGGCGGTGAAGGCGTCCTGCACCGGTGCGCGCTCAGCAAATTGCATGGACGCGGTGTTGTTGATCTGTGAGCGATTGAAATACACCTTGTACTGGCCCAACTGAACGTTCAACAACGGAAGGTGGGTGCTCAGAACGTAATAGTCGAGAAGATTGGCGGATCCGGGTGTCTGCGCGTTTTCGGCGGTCTCAAACCCGATCTGGAGGAAGTATTTGAAGTCCGGGCTCAGCAGATGCCCGAGGAACAACAGCCGCGCGCGCCGCAGATTGAACTGCGAGGCAAAATCCTCAGAACGGTTCGCTCGGTAGTCGCCGAAGACCCCCAACAGTTCGGGAAAGTTCTTGGCATCACCCGGATTTCTCCAGGCATCGTTCCGCCAGCGGGTCGTTTCGCGTAACTGCATGCGTCCACGGATCTTGAGAAGAAAGGCGTTGTCGTTCATCGAAAAATTGAATCCGCGATCGTACCAAAGTTTGAAACTTGGCTGCATGAGATACGCGCGTGTTTCTGATTCTTTGATGGCCTTATCGCGTTCTTCCTGGGTGATGATCCCTTTCTCGTACGAGCGCTCTAGCAAGAGGCGCGTCGCTGGGTCCATGCTTTCAACGAACACATATTGTCCATCTTTTTCGACGAGCCTTCCCGAGTCCACCGCATGAGCAGGAAACGCCGGCATCATATGAAAGAGAACCCAGATCAACACGAGAATTCCGGTTCTCGGACAACATGGACGTACAATGCAACGCAGGCGGCTTGCGAATCCCATAATCCCTCCGCGACGAAAAGCGTATAAATGAGTAACGGTTTCGAAATTCCATGAACGTCTGTATCGGGTCCTTACTGCCGGGAGGCAGGAATGGCCGTTTTGAGAAATTCCCGCAGTTGCACGGCCTGCCGCCCACTCACCGGATCAGTTTCCCAGAACCGACCAGGCTCGAAGTACAGCAAGTATGTCTTGGGCTCAGGAGGAGTGGCGGGATATCGAAGGTCCCATTGCTCCGATTTTCTGATGGGAAACTGCGCGTGGTAGTGTTCGAGCACGAGGTGCAGGTATGGCTCTCTCACGGCAATCCATCCAGCGGTCGTGTCACGCTCAGCGGCGGGATTCATGCCGGGGCCAAGCACTTGAAAGTACACTCGCTCGTCAGGAGCGGCCTTCTCAAGTCCTTGGACCAGAAAGGGCACTACGGCTTGCATTTCATCCGAGCGGAAAATCTTCTTTGGGGGAACTTCTTCCGCGAACCATCGCAGCGGCAATCGCTGTTTTTCGCGGAAGGAGAAACCCGCGATCACCGCAGAAAGCTCATCAGCTCCAAGCTGGACGGGATGGCTATAGGGAACCGCGTCGGGATCCCGTTGGAGGGAAACGATGATGCGGCGATCCTCGTAGACGATTGACGTCGTGTACGGCAATCGGGCACACCCTCCCGACGTCGTGCTCAAGAACAACAAGGATAGAAGCAGAGCACAAACTTCCAAGGACCCTCTCCGACTACACATCACCACTCCTCCTCTCAAATGACGCTGCGGGTATTAATCCCTTTTTATGGACTGGATTTGTGGAGGCGACGTGTACCCGAGACGCTTGAGTTCTCCCTGAGCTTCAGCCGATTGAATGAAGGCAAGAAACTCCTCACAGAGTGTGCGATTGGGACAATAGCGCTCCATCGCCATCGAATGAATGACTGGTGGGAACGTGCCGCGCTGGGATACAGCCACGATCCGGATGCGTTGACTTTCCTGGACGGCGTCAGGTCCGAACACAATGCCGACATCGGCCTCGCCATTGAGCAGATGATCCAACACGGAGCGCGTGTCGCTCGCTTTATCCAAACGACGCTCCACCTGTCCCCATATTCCTAATGTCGTGAGGAGTTGCATGGTCTTTTGCCCAAGGGTGGTCAGTTCCGGATCTCCGATTGCGATCCGCAAGGTCTTGTCCTTGCCGAGTGTTTCGAAGGAGGTTGGCGCATCGACAAGCGCCTCAGGCACGACCATCACCAGCGGCACCTCGGCGTACGGCCGTTTCGTGCCTGGCAGGACGTAATATCTCCACTCGAGGCGAGTAATGAGCTCATCCCCGCCTGGCGCCACGAGATGAATAGGACCTGAACCGATGAAGTACTGACCGATGGGACTGTTCTCCATGCCGGCAATGGTTCGACGAATATCGAGACCCGAATCGAAGAACAGCAGTACGCGAATGTCCGGATGGGTCTGTTCGAAGTGGCGTCCCAGCGCCTCGACGGGAATTCGCATGCTGGGCGAAGTGGCGATGAGCAGTTGTTCCGTGGCGGTCGCCGGCGAGATGCCGAGCGTCAGGTACAGCGTGCTGATCATGAGAAGCCGGCACCAGATCATCGATCTCTCCTTATTGCAGTGAATGCTTTTTTCCGGTCTCTCGCGTGTCATATCCGCCCAGCGCCTCGATTTCGTTCCGAAACGAGCGGCTGACGAGGGTCTCGAACAGGTTCGCCAGCGTCGGATGCGACGTGAGGTACGGCCTCGGAACGACGAGGTCGTAGCGGGCTGCCTGCAACGGCACGAAATCCAGACCGAACAAATGAGCGGCCGAGCGGATTCCAATGCCGACATCGGCTTGATGGCCGGCAATGGCGCGTGCGACGTCGAAGTGAGACGCCGCGATGGTCTCGTAGCCTCGGATCTGCGAGGCGTTCGCGCCGGCGGCACGCAAGCGTTGATCAAGGAGGAGCCGGGCTCCGGACCCTTCTTCCCGATTGATGACGGTCACGTTCGGGTCGACAAGATCCGCCGTCTCACGGATAGCCTTCGGATTTCCTGGTCGAACGAGAAACCCTTCTTCCCACACGGCAAAGGTGACAACGTCATAGGCCTTCCCCTTTAAGGCCCGCCGGAGAAAGGGCAAGTTTGATTCGCCGCTCGAGGGATCGACCAAGTGAAGCCCGGCCACATGAACCTCGCCTCGTTCCAAGGCACGAAGCGCCGCCATACTGCCCATGGTCCACCCGATCACTGACCCGTGGTCTTTCTGGCGCCGGAGGTGTTCTCCGGCAAGAAAAATGGCGGGATCGCAGCCGGCCACCGAAATGTCTTCGTCGACGGCCTTTCGCTCGCGAGACAACCGCACACGCGCCTTGACGTTCGACGCGTGCGTCGTCGTGCCGAGTAAATACCCATCTGCCGGAATCGTGTAGGAGAGCACGTCGCCGAGTCCCGTCACGGGGCGAACAATGGTATTTGCCCCGACGGTGGCGACTTTGACGCGAAGCGGAACGTTATGAGTCTGGGTGGGCAATGCCCCGAGAAACGTGCCTTCGATCACTTCATCGCGCGGCACGAGGCTGAAGAGATCTTCCACTCGACAGTGCAACACCGAAGCGAGTTGAAGCGCGACTCCGGTGCTTGGAAGATACAGCTCGGCTTCGATGGCCGAGATCGCTTGTCGAGTAATGCCTGACCGTGCGGCGAGCTCTCCTTGCGACAATCCTTTAGCGAGCCGCACTTGCTTGAGATGGTTTTGAAACTTCTGTCCTTCGGGGGCGTCATGGGGCGTCATGGCGCACCGAATAGCATTTATAATTGCTAATAGTCAACTATTCATGACACTGGCGGTAATCAGCACGCTTCCTTCCAATCTATAAGTAAAGTGTCATTTCATGGATGCTAAAATATTGTTGACAATGTAGATTGTATTCATC